>NZAS01000209.1 GCA_002686195.1 Candidatus Pacearchaeota archaeon
CCTGCTCCTCGATGAGCTGAATCGCTCCCTCCCTGGCGTCCAGCAGAGCTTCTTCCAGCTGATCCTGGACAGGCAGCTCGGCAACGACAAGAACGGTGTTCCTTATACTCTCCACCCAGAGACCCGCATCATCGCGGCAGTTAACGTGGGTGCTGAGTACACCGTCGAGGAGATGGACCCTGCCCTGCTCCGTCGGTTCTGGGTCAGTGACCTTGAGCCCACTGTGGATGACTTCCTGGCCTGGGCTGAGGGTAAGCTGGACCCGGTTACCTGTGACTTCATCCGTCAGCACCCGGAGCACCTTCGGGTCGATCCGAGCACTGTGGATCCTGGCACCGTCTGCCCGAACCCGGCATCCTGGCACCGTCTGGACATCAGCCTCCAGCACGCTGGTCTTCTTGAGGCTCCAGGCACGGCGGGCTTCTACTCGGTCTGCCAGGGATTCGTTGGTGTCGAGGCAGCCATTGCCTTCAAGGACTTCGTTGAGAACTACGAGCTGGTCATGTCAGCTGAGGACGTCCTGGACAACTACCCGAAGATCAAGGGCAAGGTGGCCAAGCTCACGGCTGATCGTGTCAACGCCCTGGTGGGCAAGGTGATCAACCACTGCAAGGACAATGACTGGACAGCCAGTCAGGCCAAGAATGTGGCAGACCTGGCCCGGGACGTCAATGACGAGATCATGGTCGATCTCTGGAACAAGGTGTCCGGGACCCAACGGCTGCCAAACATCCAGAAGCTGCATAAGCTCCTGGGTCAGGAGGTGGTCAAGGCCGTCCAAGGCTCAAGGCAGCTCAAGAGTTAACGGGACAGGGGTGTTCCTGGGGCGGCCCGAGAGGGTCGTCCCTTCACCCGCTTAATTGTGTCACGAGTCTTGTGTAACGACGTCCAGGGCGGTGTATAATAAGAAAGTGGACATAAAGGAGATAAACATGGCAGACGCAAAGGGAACCTCAACAGATCTGACTCCGGTTGATCAGGCTAGCGACGCCAAGGCGAAGGCCTTCCAGCTCGCTCCTCACCTGATCAAGCTGCTGTGGGATGAGCCGTTCTTCGCTCACATCCTCAGGCCGGTGACGAAGGTGCGGACAGAGACGATTCCGACGGCCGGGGTTCTGGCCAAGGACGGTGACATCAAGATGTGGTGGAACCCCAAGTTCGTGGCTGGGCTCAAGGACAAGAAGGTCAAGGGCCTGCTCAAGCACGAGGGGTATCACCTGGTCCTTGGTCACACGACCACCCGGCGGATGGACCCGCACGTCATTCACAACTACGCCACTGATCTGGCGATCAACTCGCTCATTCCTAAGGATGAGCTGCCCGATGGCGGTCTGATCCCAGGGGTGGCATTCAAGCCACTGACCCAGGAGCAGAAGGATCAGATGGGTCCTGAGGCCGTTGGCCGATATCAGAGGGTCTCAGACAAGATCGCGAGCTTCCCCCTGGGCAAGGCCTCCGAGTGGTACTTCGGTCAGCTCATGGCTGATGATGAGATCAGGCAGGACATCGAGGACGGTAACAAGGTCGGCGGTAAGAGCCTGGCAGAGGCACTCAAGGACGGCGACGTGAGCATCGATGAGAACGGCAACCTGGTCGACAAGGATGGGAATCCTGTTACCTTGATGCCTGGTGCCACCGACGACCACGACGGCTGGGACGAGATGTCTGACGAGGACCGTGAGCTGATCAAGGGCAAGATCAAGCAGAATCTGGAGGAGGCAGTTAAGCGGTGTGACTCATCTGGGCAGTGGGGAAGCGTGGGTGCTGAGATGCGAGCCAAGCTGAGAGAGATGGTCAGCAATGAGGTTGACTGGAGAAAGCTCCTCCGCTCTGCGGTTGGCTCGAAGCGACGTGCCGGACGTGACAGCTCCGTCAGACGTCTTAACCGGAAGTATCCCGGTGTCCACCCAGGACAACGTCGTCCGTACACCTCAGCGTGGGCAGTCTACGTCGATCAGTCCGGCTCCGTCGGAGATGACTCCCTCAGCCTGGCATTCGGAGAGCTGGCCTCCCTGGCCACGAGGACGACCTTCGACGTCTTCTACTTCGACACCTCGGTTGACGTCGACAACGGCTTCACCTGGAAGCGTGGACGCCGGGTCGTGGCTCAGCGGACCAGATGCGGCGGGACGTGTTTCGCGGCTCCCACCAAGCACGCCAATAAGAACCTGGACAAATATGATGGGATGATCATCATCACGGATGGAGAGGCCGCTGCTCCTCCTCCGTCCCGCTGTCGTCGGATCTGGGTCCTGATCCCCGGTCGTGAGCTCCTCTTCCCGTTGCCTAAGGGCGACATCCTGGTCAAGATGAAGTTCCCGAAGAAGGAGGCCGCATGAGGCCCATCAGAGCAGCATTTCGCCAGCTGAGGTTGATCCCTGTTGTCTTCTACGTCAGTGAACGAAGTGCACCAGGATGGGAACTGTAGTGCCAACAAGGAAGGCAAGGGATAACTTGTTTACTGTTGGAAGTCTAGTAGACTTTAACGGCGGACCGTTTCCTAGCACAGAAAATAGATACGTGTGTCCTGGGATTGTTGTCAATGATGAGACTAGACAGCCCAGCGGAAGAAAGCTTATCACAGTGATGTGGGCAGATGGTCGGGTTACCAGTGAGTGGCCTGTGTATTTAACGCATGTGATTGATGATAGTGATGAGGAGATGACATGAGGCACGTGTGGGCGTTTGATGAGTGGTCTTGTCTTAGGCTTGACGAGATACGTGAGGCTCTCTTGCAAAAGGCAACAGATGCACCGAGACTTCGAGATATCACCCTGGGTGATCTATGCTGTCTTGCCGTTACGGGTGAATGCCCAGTCGGACTTTACGTGTTTATCGACGACGACGGCATAGCATATGCCGGAAAGACGCACGGCAGATCTCTTCATGAGAGGATCGTGAGCCACGTTGAGCACAGAATGCCTATCGCGGGGACACCTCATCTAGCGAGACTAGCACAGTCACTCATCAAGGTGGGTGCAGCAGATTGTGGAGTTGATGCTGTCAATAAGATACTGGATATGAGGATCCTATGGCTGCCTGTTCCATCAGGAGGCATGACATCAGATGAACATAAGCAGTTCATCGCATGTATTGAGAGAAGGCTGTTGTGGAGCGGATGTCTTGATCCTCGTCTCAATTCTGTCAGAGTGAAACATAATAGCACATACTCTCTACGTGGTAAGAGATATCAGCTCAAAGAAGAGATAATGCTGGGTGATCCTCTTTCTGTCTAAATAAAGCTAATGTCACATTATATTTATTCTCGTATTGACTTGTGAGGAATGATGAAGGTTACAAGACAGGCTCTTAGGCAGATGATAATGGAAGAGGTCTCTGACACCCTTTCAGATGGAGATCTCATTGACTTCCCTGGATCTGGTGATGTCGAACAGGTCGATAAGTTGTCGTTAGATTCTGCTATTGATTCAGTTGTGAATGTATTCGGCCTGGAGTCGATGGATCTATTTGATAAGGACCCAGGAGCACTAGAAGCATGGACGAGTCAGGTGGAGGGTGCTAAGGAAGCGCTAAAGAGTGAGATAGACAGCGCTGTGAGACTAATTGATGATCAGCTAATGGATGGTGACTTTAATGACGATCATGCCGCGTATAGTGTTTCAGATGGCGATGCAAGGGAATAGAAAATGAAGATTACAAAGGGACAGCTAAGAAGAATTATTAAGGAAGAGCTATCAGAGTCATCAGTTCACTTTGAAGAGCATAACTGGGAACAAGAATCAGCAACATTGATTGTAAACATTCTGCTGTCTGGAATGGAATCCGTTCTTGATCAAACACTATCACAAGATGATGCCGATGAGTATGCTACTAATCTCATGTCTGCCCTTCAAAGACACGGATCACCACAGCTTCTTAAGTCAGTAACTGATATATATCGAGAAATTGAAAGAGGCGAATCGTCACATCTTGACAGCATCGTCAATGACGATCCTGGTCCTACGCCTGAAGAAGAGGCCCGCATGGATTATGAGGATGCAGCTGGAAGGCCATGGGAGCACAACTAGACGAGGTGGAACGAGAGATATCAGTTGGTGATCTCGTTGCTGTATTTGGGAGAACTCTTTCAACAGAGGGTGAGACAAAGCGCCACACATCTCTTGCGCGCGTGCTGTATGTTGGAATGAATGATATTATAGTTCGCGAGGATTGTGTCAGCGGCCGCATCTTTAACGTCAGTAAGACAAGGTGTGTAACTATTCTCGAAGAAGGCATTGATCCAGCTGCTGGCCTTCTCATCCCGCAGATAGGTGATCTTGTTGCGTGCATGAGTGACAGGTTCAGCAAGGAGAAGACACAAACAGGAATACTCATTGAGATAATTGATGTCCCTGCCAGATACATTATGGCAACAATCATTCAAGGCGACACAACAGAGACATGCTCATTTAACGATCTGATTGTTCTATCAAGAAACACATAGAGCATAGGTCTCAATATTTATATGCGTACACGGGGATGCGCGCATGGCAAGAAAAAAGAAGAAGCTCTGGAGCAAGCAATCGACATATACAACAGTCGACGGATTTGAGGTAAAGATGGACAGCACATGGGAGGTCGCAATGGCACTGCGACTAGATGAGCTAGGCATCAGGTGGATGAGAAACGATAAGATGTTCCTCCCATATCTCTCAGCACGAGGAAGAAAGAGAAAGTACATTCCAGACTTCTACCTTCCTGACTATGACCTATACGTGGAGGTTAAAGGATACTTTACTGATGCTGCTCGACACAAGATGAAAAGTGTGCTAGAGATAAATGACGTGAGGCTGATCATTCTTGAGTCGCTTGCTGAGATACAGGACATCAACAATAGGCCTGAACTCCTGCGTTGAAGAGAATAGATATAACAGTATGAGGAATAATAACAATGGTTGAACTACTCAATATCGTATGGTCGGCGCTAGTAAGCGCTTTAACTCTCTGTTGGGATGCTGTGTATCTCGTGTTTCTTCTTGTTTCGGGTGTTGCGTCGTGGCTCCATGTCAGCTCGCCTCGTCTTGAAGGATTGCTCGTCGGTGTCGTGCTCTCGTGGTTGCTTCTTCGTCGTGATAAGCACCCTCTTCTTCGAGTTCTAAGCTCACCGCTCAAGCTTGTCGTTGACATCCTTGATCTCGCTTGGGATCAGGTCGTCGAGGTTGTCGGTGATGTGTGGGGAGTTGTCGTGTCATGGGTCAATAAGGTTCTCGGTCTATGTCGAGGTCTCGTTGTCGGCATGTGGAACAGGCTGCTCGGAGGATTGCGTGCAGTTAGAGACGGGCTAAGCGGCAACAAAGAATAGCATAATGAAAATCACAAAGCAACAGTTAAGAAGAATCATCAAGGAAGAGCTGATAAGAGTTCTCGTTGAAGCAGACTCAGACGGTGACGGAAGAAGCGACAAACAGGAGCTTGAGGACATCGCCGCTGGGATGGAGGAGACCCAGAAGAGATCCTGGGATCTCTCAGAGGAAGAACTCCGGAACATGTCCCAAGAGGAATATACAAACCTCCTGCGTGCAGAGGCCGATGCAGCGATGGCAGAAGACCCTGGGCTGTCTATGTCTGTTGTGGCTGAGTATGATCCGACACGCCCGTACTTCACTGAATACGAGAATGCGCTAGAGATGGAGAGATCACTCCTATCAGATGCCATAGAGGATGTGATACAAAGCTACTGGGGATTCAAGCCCAGGAACTATGAGAAATACAGGACAATGAACCTGCAGCAGCTACGAGACCTATATGAGAAAGAGATACAGCGCGCCTCTGAGCACATAGAAGAAGACGAGGGATGGGCAAAGGATATCGAAGATGAGAGGCGTGATCAAATGCAGGCAGACCTTGACGTCGCGAACATCGCCGCTGCTGAGGCCGCTGCTGAAGAAGAAAGAATGCGAACGCCTGAGGAAGGTGAGGAGATACACAGACAGATCGGCATGGGAAGAGGTCGCACGATGTCAGAGTCATTCACACACAATCAGCTTAGAAGAATCATCAAAGAGACAATTGGTGAGATGAGCTCTGAAGAAGTTCATGAGGCAGTTGATACAGACGGTGACGGAAGAAGTGACAAGCAAGAGCTCGAGGACATCGCTGCTGGGATGAAGGGGGAAGAGGAGAGCGGTGAGGAATTACATGTTGATCTCCGTGGAATCAAGGTAACACCACAGAGCATTGCAAGACTTAAGGATCGTATGCGTCGTACAACTGGTCACATCTCTGGACCCAGAACTAAGGACGTGCCTCTTGGCATGTGGGATCCAAGAACAGGTAAGGTGAGAACAAAATGAAGATCACACGTAGACAATTAAGAAAGATTATAAAGGAAGAGCTGACAGAAGCCAGAGGAGACTTTGCAGACAGATATGGTCCAGGCCCAACAGCTCACATGTCTCCGGAGCGAAGGAGAGGTGCGCAGGAGCGAATCGATCTGCATGGCGAGATTCAAAAAACGTACAGGAAAGACGTTTCTAGACCAGATATAGTTGATCGCGATCTCGAAGATATGGAAAAGAACTACTACAAAAAATTAGACAACGACTACTACAATGAGCCTTACGAGCATGAGCCAGGCAATGAGCCTGACAAGCTCTATGCTGTCGTTCAGTTATTCGGCCGGGGTGACAAGGGAGAGATAACAGTGTACAAGGACCTTGACGTCGAGGTCGAGGGCGGAAGTGAAACTCTCGCCGAGCCGCACGGATTGCATGCTGATGGCGGGCATCGTAGACCGATAGGCTCATCGAATAAGGATGGAGATCCGCACCCTGATGACTTCTACGGTCCGGATGACGAATTGTCAGCGGCGAACCTAAGGGTGATCGCGAAAGTTCTAAGCGACAACGATCTAGATCCTAAGTATGATTTGTACTTCATAGGATAGCATCAAGGTGATCGATAATTTCGCCGCAAGGCAATTTAGTTGCTATACCAGATGCTCGCCGCTAATCAAGATATCTGATAGGCTGTACGCGAAACTTGAATCGTATAACCCTACAGGGTCCATCAAGGATAGGATGGTTGTGTACGTCATTGAGCAGGCTCAGAAGCGGGGAGAGATCAACGATGATACCCTCCTGGTGGAGGCGACGAGCGGCAACACAGGAATAGCGCTGGCCGCGATGGGCGCCGCACTTGGGAATCCTGTCAAGATCGTCATGCCCTGCAACATGAGTGAGGAGAGGAAACAGATGATGAGGATGTTCGGCGCGACGATCATCGAGGTGGCGGCAAGTGACTTTGACGCGGCCATAAAAAAGAGAGATGAGATCCTCGCATCATCAGACAATAGCTGGACACCAGATCAGTTCGCAAATCCAGACAACATCGACTGCCACAGATACATCACAGGACCAGAGATATTCAAGCAGATACCCCTCAGCGCAGAGTGGTCAGCATTCGTCTCAGGCGCGGGAACCGGAGGGACGATAATGGGTGTCAAGAGATATACAGACAGCCATCCAAAGCTCAACGTGACATCTGTCCTTGTTGTTCCGGCAGAGGCCAGCGACAAGCACGGGATCCAGGGAATCGGCGACGGTTGCGACTTCCTCGTCAGCAGGGATGAGATGGACCACATCGTGAGGATAAAAACGAAGGACGCAAAGGATCGCGCTCGACGCCTTGCCAGGGAGACAGGCCTCCTCGTCGGCATCTCGTCAGGTGCAAACGTGCTAGCTGCAGAACAGTATGTCCATGCACGCACACTCTCACACCCAGATGACACAGGTCTCGTCATCACGATCCTCCCTGACAGGGGTGAGAGATACATGAGTGTGCTGTGACGACACTGTGATAATAGATGTAGAACTCACGCGAGACAGAGAATAGATATTACATGAGGAAGATACAACATATGAAAATCTCAAGACGACAACTTTCAGAGATTATCAGAGAGGAATTAACCGTCATATCTGAAATCAGTGATGCCTCCGACGGGGATGAGATAGAATCAGATGATGGTAATCTATACTTAGATCTTACAAAAACAATACGCGCTGCAAAGGATACCGGTGTCGATCTAGACGGTACAGTCCACGCAATAGGTGAGGTGCTGACAGATCAAATGTATGTAGGATACAGCACTGAGGATGTCTTGACTGCATTTGGAAAGTGGATGAAACGGAAAGAACAAGAGCAGTTAAAGAGCTATAGAGGCGTTGGGAGATAACAAAATGAAAATCACAAAGAGCCAACTAAGAAGTATCATCAAGGAGGAACTAACTGTCGAGTTTTTCGGAAGGACGACAGAAAAAGAGACGACAGAAAAAGATAGGCTAGAGTCTCTTGTTGCAGATGACCCTGCAAGACGTGCACTTGGTGAATCACAGGTTCAGGGATCGTTACAGATGGCGAGGGATCTTGCTCAACATAATGCCAGGGTAAAGCTATCAGATATGACAGGTGAGAGCAAGATATCAGCAAGACAGATAGACGGCGCGCTTGTTGATAACACATTCTACGTTGTCATGGAGTTGAGGTAGACATGAAGATCACAAAGAGACAGCTAAGAAGTATCATCAAGGAGGAGATGAGCAGGCTCACAGAGGTCGCACAGCTCTATCATCCTGGTGAGGGACTATACCGCTCAGAATCAGTTCTAACAAGCCAGGTGGGCTTCAGCTGGGGACAGTATCCCCAGGGCGGCGAGGTCGGCGGAGACTGGTATTACATCTTGCCTGAGAGAGATGAGCTAGGAGAGATCCAGCGGAACGGCGACCCATTCACGTATACAAAGGCGGGGATGGAGAGCCCAGACGTAAGGGTTGTGTCTGGTCCTGAGAGTATGAAGAATGCGATAGGGAGGTCTATCCCGCTTCCTGAGGCGTGGGATGGCGTGGGACCTGTGACATCTGCGGCGGATGAGGTGATACCTGACATCGATAATTTAGAGGGAATGGAGGATCAGCCCTGGCCTGATGTCGATCTTCCTGACACTGCTTCAAATGCTGTAGGTGAAACACAGGGTGTTCCCTCTGGTGAAAGCTTCCAGGAAGAAGGGTGGACCTGGAAAAAACTGGGATCTCTACATGATTATTGGCCCAGGGGAGAATATCACTTTCAATGGGGTCGTGATGAGTTCGACCCGGCAGGTGTGTGGGTAGGCCGTCATCGTGCTGGGCGCAGCGGGGTTAAGTATGTTACACGAGATGAAACATATGGAAGCGGTCCTATCAACCCCGGAGCTGTACAAGTTCGTAAGATTAGAGGATCATCAATATTCAATGATCTTGAAAAAACTTGGTCTGAGTATAATGCTCATCTCTTTGAGACAGTTAAGATCACAAGAGGCCAGATAAGGATGATGATCGAGGCTGCCGGAGACAAACCTCCGGGCTGGGACAGGATGCATGTTGACGAGAAGCTAGAGGAGCTGATAAACTATGTGCTTGGTCTAGACGATGCCCAGACAAACCTCACTGATCGCGTTGAAGAAGTTGAGACAGTGGTAACTGCAGTAGAAAAAGAAACAGCATAATGAGGCTGCTAGCACAACGCGGTAGGAAGACATGAATAACTTTTTGAAAGATGGAGACTGGAAAGTAAAAAGCGGAGTATTCTCACGAGGCTGGCAACCACCGAGCGATATCGTCCTTCCAGAGCCTGATAACGGCTATGAGTTTATGTGACGCATTTCATCAATATCTTTCTCGTGTTGTGCAATATCTATAGATAAAAGAGACGTTTGATGAGACTAACACGTAAGCAGCTAAGACTCCTGATACTAGAGACAGCGATGGATGCTCATGTCTTAGAGCAAAGCACAACCACACGTAGAGGAGAGAAGATGTCTAGATTCGTTGTGCGAGACCAGATCATTGTTACACTCCCTGGTGGTGATGTCGACCTTGAGAGCTCTATCATCACGATAAAGGATGTGCTCACAAATGACAGGCATGAGGTGAGAGGTGATGATATGCCTGTAACCCTTGGCGGCATCATCGAGGTGATCGACATATCACCGACTAGGCCAGACTACGTGCCAGGTGAGAAGAGAATGAGCTCCGTCATAGCGAGAGATCTTGTTACAAAGGAGGAGTTCTTCCTTCCGTTTAAGCTATCACCTGGCGAGACCTTAGGCACAGATGAGGCACAGGACAGTGATATCACATATGACACAAATCCCACCTGGGCCCTTCCGTATTACGGACCGTGACAGTTCAGAACTTGACCGTTCAATGGAGATAGAAGCATGCACATCACGCGTAGACAATTAAGAGATCTCATATCGGAGATCTATCACAAGAATGTCATGCCGATGAAGGACATTATGTCTCCTGAGGATCAGCACGAGATGCGCGTCATCCAGCTACAGAACTTCTTTCTCATGATGAGGAGACAGGGAAATAGCAATGAGGAGATCATTGCTGCCACACGACAGGCATTGCAGTCAATACTAAGTAAGCAAGAGAATACTTAATAATCATAAGAGGTCAGACACAGATGAAGATCACAAGCAAACAACTAAGAGATATCATGGCAGAGGAGCTCACAAGAGCAAACAGCGACAGTCGCAAAATGAAAGTGACGCGAAATGACCTAAGAGTGATCATCAAGGAAGAGCTATCAGCAGTTCTTCATGAGGCTGACTCGGACGGAGACGGGAGGTCAGACAAAGAAGAGCTCGAGGACATCGCCGCTGGGATGGAAGAGGAAGAGGATGAATATCGTTACGACTTCGATCCTCACTACGAGCAGGAGATGGAGAGGGTGGATAGGGCTGAGTATAACGCAGAGAGAGCGAAAGAGAAGAAGAAATTCCTCAAGGGTGATGAAGAGACAGGTTCGCTGGGACAAGAGCGAGAATGGATCGAGGAGTTCATAGCTGAGGATCCGGATAAAATTTCCATGGTGGCGGCTGCTCTTTCAAAATTCTATGATGGCTTAATGGATGAG
>NZAS01000210.1 GCA_002686195.1 Candidatus Pacearchaeota archaeon
ATGAATACTCTTGTTCGTGCGAAACTTCAAGTGGCAAAAGAGTATATCAAAGATATAGATCATAAGGTAGAACTTGTCAAGAGTAAAGTTGATGAAAAAGAGAAACTAATAAAAACACTTTTGAAGAAATCGTCCGATTCGGTAGAAAGTTATAATAATGAAATAAAGAATTCCCGCAAGCAAATCAAAGAAATCCAAAAAAAAATAAAAATCAAACAAGAGAACATTGATCGCCTTCTTGAGAAAGTCAAAGACAAGGATGAAGTACCGCGAAAATTGTTGAAGATGGAAGGTTTAGAACAACAACTCAAAAACAAAATCAAAAATATTGATAAGAATGTAAAGTTCTATAAGGAGAACGATATTTGCCCGTCCTGCAAACAAGACATCGAAGAACACCACAAGGAATGTGTATTCAAAGAAAAGTCAGATGAGAAGAAAGAAGTGGAAGACGGTATTGCTGAATTGGTAGAGAACATTGACACCACAGGGAAACGATTGGATGATATCAATATTGTGTTACAAGAGATCGATTCCTTACAAACACAAATCAACGAGAAGCAAAATCAAATTGATTCGTCCCTTCGCTACATTGAGAAGATGCAAAAGAATATCGAAGGTATAATGGAAGAAGGTGAAGAAGTCGAGGAGTCCAAAAAGGAACTTAGTGAGTTGATTGGTGAGGGTAAAGGATATGTTGGTGATCGTAAGAAACAGGCAGAGGATAAGCATTATTATGAGATTGCGAGTGTTCTACTGAAGGATAGTGGCATCAAAGCGAAGATTATCAAACATTATCTTCCAATTATGAACAAACTTATCAATAAGTATCTTGCGGATATGGACTTCTTTTGCCAGTTTGACTTGGATGAAAATTTCAACGAAACAATCAAGAGTCGCCATCGTGATGAATTTACATATCATAGTTTCAGTGAAGGTGAACGATTACGGATTGACTTGTCTTTGCTATTGGCGTGGAGAGAGATTGCCAGATTGAAGAACAGTGTGAATTGTAACTTGCTGATATTGGATGAAGTGTTTGATTCATCATTGGACTCAGTTGGAACAGAGGAGTTTCTGAAACTTCTAACAACTTTCGGAAATCGGGCAAATATATTTGTAATCTCTCATAAATCTGATACAATGACAGATAAGTTTAGCAATCATATTGTGTTTGAGAAGAAGAATAATTTTAGTAGGATAAAGTTGTGATGAATGTTTTTGTGATCGGAAATGGAGAAAGTCGAAAAGGTGTTGATTTAAATTCTTTGAATGGTAGAACTTATGGCTGTAATGCTCTTTATAGAGATTTTGCCCCAGACTATCTATTAGCAATAGACACCAATATGGTGATAGAAATATTTGAAAGTGGCTATTGCAAAGAACATCAATGTTATTTCTCTGACTGGGATACTTTCCCCGTTGAAATGTATTCTAATTTTCAGCAGGGAATTGGTCCGGTTATTCATGTAGGGGAAGAAGGAAAAGGAAAAGAAATTTCAATATTCGGTGAGGGTTCTGGAGGATTTGATATTACATACATCATATGGATAAATGACGAAAAAATAATACCATTTTCAAATGAATACTTTTTAGATACTGGAACTAATGCAATAAAATTAGCATCAGAACATTTACCAGAAGGTGGGGTTATTTATATGTTAGGTTTTGATATGAAAGCAGGTAAAGAAGGAAAAAATAACAACATATATAAAGATACAAAATGCTATTCTTCGAGCGATTCTGAAATGAGAAATACGGATAAATGGATCAATGAAATTAGAACAGTAATGAAAATTCATCCTTTTATTTCATATTGCAGGGTAGATAACACAAAAAATCTTCCCGAAGAATGGAACGATTTGCATAATGTTGAGTGTATATCTTACGAAGAATTTGAATCTAATTGTGTTGTATGATATATAAATATACATTGAGCCAGATGAATCTTATAAGGATAGACAATGCCTAAATTAAATAATTTGTCGTATGATAAATACTTGAAGCACGAATTATCGACCATTTCAGAGAATTTTTCTATAAGACAGTATAAATTGGCTCCTAAAGAAGAATATCCTTTTTTTGAGAGAGGAAGGGATATCAGGGTAAGATTATTTTGGAAAGATGAACCAATATATGAGTTTTTGGTAGAGAAAACATTCTTTTTTCAATCAAACCGGAATGATGATGATAGAAAATATATGAGATTGTGCGCTAGTTCAAAAATAGAAATGATTAAAGAAGCATATAAAAAAAGCAATAAAAATCGGGATAAAGTGTGTCATGCCATTAGGTAGTGATGTTTTTCGTCCCGGCGGTGGTGGTGGTGGTGGTGGTGATATTCTTGGGGGGTGTTGCGTTTTTGAAGATCGTGGCGACACTCCGCCAATACCGGGTACGGATATTACCACGGATTTTTATTGTCACTGGGTAACAGAAGATGTGTGTAGTTTACTTTTAGGACACTGGAAAGGACCAGATTTTTTATGTGGGGGATACTGGGTGTTGGGTGAATGGGTAGTAGGCAATCCTTGCTCATTGGCGCGCCGGGGAACATGTTGTGTTAATAATTGCTGTAAACATCGATGGAGTTATAGTTCGTGCTTCGTCTCTGGTGGTTCGTATCAAGGAGATGTTGAACCATTTATGGCGTGGGGGGATTGTGAAGAATGTGACGACCACAATTGCCGCCCATCAACTCCCGGAGCAACACCACCATACAGAACGCACAACATTGAAGGTAATGTTATTACCTATGTTAAAGATGATGTTGTAAAATATAAAGGTAAGATGTATGTTGCCACCGAAACAATACAAGGCTATAATCCCGAACAAAGCAAATTGTGGAAAAAATTATCAGATAGTCTTAAATATACTTCAGGAACAGAACCGCATATTGATCCTCAAATAGGAGATGTGTGGTTTGATACATCTTCTGGAATATCATACACCTATTTTGATGATGGAAATACAGTACAATGGGTAGAGTTATCTTAAACAATAAAGGAAAAAGAGAAGAAAATGCCTAAAAGTAAAAACAAATCAAAAAGAAACAACAATCCATATAACGAAGAAGATTTTTATGAAGTAAAAGGCAAAGGTATAAGAAAAGAAAAAAGAAAAGCAAAAAGACATCTTGATAAATCTTATTTGAAAGATACAATGGAAGGTGAAATCGACTGGGATGATTATGCCGATTATTATGATATTTAAAGTTAGGATTATATTATGGAAACTACTATGAACGAAATTAGTCTATCTAAAAGAACATTAGAAATTCTTAAGAATTTTTCAACAATCAATTCCAATATTCTTATTGAGCCAGGTAGTAATATTACTACAATTTCTCCTGTTAAGAATGTTATGGCGGAAGCAGTGGTGGAAGAAACCTTTGATGTTCAATTTGGACTTTGGGATTTAAATAAATTTTTGGGTGTAGTATCATTGTTTGATTCTCCAAAATTTATGTTTGGTGATAATTGTGTAACAATCAGCGAATCAAATAAAGGCAATAGTGTCCGTTATTACTATAGTGATCCAAGATTATTAACAACAGTTAATAAGAAAATTAATATGCCTAGTAGCGTTGTAGATTTTCAATTGAAGCATAATGATTTTACAGATCTTCAAAAGGCTGCATCCATACTTCAAGTTGCAGATCTAGCAGTCAAAGCAAATGGAGATGAATTGATAATAGAGGCTCTCGACAAAAAAGATATTACTACAAACACCTATTCAATAAGTCTTGGTGATCTTCCAACCGATTATTGCGATTTTACTTTTTATTTTAAAGCAGAAAATTTGAAACTTCTTCTTGGAAGTTATGATGTTTCTATAAGTGAAAAGGTAGTAAGCCAATTTAAACATCAAAATGTGGACTTGACATATTGGATTGCATTAGAGTCCGATTCCTATTACAACACTTAATATAGAAGATTTATTATGGAAACCTATCTGTGGGTAGAGCGTTATAGACCAACCACAATTGAAGATTGTGTATTACCGTTTTCAATTAAAAATTCTTTTCGTGATATTGTAAAAACGGGAGAATCTCAAAATTTGTTACTATCTGGTAATGCTGGTTGTGGGAAAACAACAATAGCAAAAGCATTATGCAACGAGTTAGGCACAGATTATATTATGATTAATTGTTCGGAAGACGGAAATATTGATACTCTCCGTACAAAGATTCGTAATTTTGCAAGTACAGTTTCAATATCAGGAGACAAGAAGGTTGTCATTTTGGATGAATTTGATTATTCAAATGCCCAAAGTATGCAACCTGCTCTTCGTGGGTTTATAGAAGAGTTTGCAGATAATTGCAGATTTATTTTAACTTGTAATTTTAAAAATAGAATTATTGAGCCGATCCATTCTCGTTGCACGAATATTAGTTTTAATATTCCAAAGGACGAAAAACCTAAACTAGCAGCAGAATTTATGGAAAGATTGAAATATATTCTGGATAAAGAATCAATTCCTTATGAGGAAAAAGTTCTTGCAAGATTGATAATGAAACATTTTCCTGATTTTAGAAGAGTGATAAATGAAATTCAAAGATATTCTGTAGCAGGAACTATTGATATTGGAATTTTGTCGGATGTTGGAAATGTTCAAGTAAAAGATTTAGTCAAATATATGAGGGAGAAAGATTTTACTTCTGCTAGAAAATGGGCTGTAGAAAATCTTGATAATGCTCCCAGTGAATTGCTCAGGAAAATTTATGATTCGTTATATGAAAATTTAACCCCTTTGTCTATTCCTCAAGCGATTCTAATTTTGGCAGAGTATCAATATAAGTCTGCGTTCGTTGCAGATCAAGAAATTAATTTGGTTGCATGTATAGTTGAGTTAATGATGAATTGTGAAATTAAGTGATTACCTAAATTCAATAAATTATACCAAGGAAAATTTATTCAACACAGAGGATGAATTGGTTGAAAAGGAATATGTTCCTTTTGTAATAAATAGGTGCTTGTCTTATTTTCCAGATACAACTATTCACGCAAATGCTATGAATGAAAATAGTCACATTGATAAGAAAATGCAATATGATTATTTTTTACATTCAACAAGAAAGAGAAAGAGATTTAGTAAATGGCTCAAAAGAGAAGATTCTGATAAGATCAATATAATGAAAAGGTATTTTGGTTATTCTAACCAAAAAGTTAGGGAGATTGAAGATATGATATCCGATTCAGACATTGATGAGATGAGAGATTTTCTTTCTCATGGAGGCAAAAAATAGAATAGACTATATATTGTAGTGTGATAGAGGCGATTTTAAGGAACATATTATGATGGAAGAAGTAGATGATATTTTTGACGGTTTGGGTGTAGAAATTGAATTGAAGGAAGATGATGATTTCCTCAAAGTTCGAGAAACACTTACTCGAATCGGTGTATCTTCTAGACAAGAAAAAAAAATATACCAATCTTGCCATATATTGCATAAAAGAGGCAGATATGCAATTATGCATTTTAAAGAGTTGTTTATTTTAGATGGTCTTGAAAGTACTTTGTCTGATGGGGATATTGCTAGAAGAAATACGATAGTTAAATTGCTACACGAATGGGAACTGGTAGAAGTTCCTGACCCAGAAGAATACGAAGAACCTCAAGCAAGTTTAGCCAAAATTAAGATTATATCTCACAAAGATAAAGATGAGTGGGAACTTATTCCGAAATACCACATTGGTAAAAGAAACTAAATTATGTTCAATATATCTTTAAAGAAAAGCCAACTTAATCAAGATTTATGGATAATGAAATTGTATGGAGAGCAAAGAAAAGGATTCTTTGTTGAGGTTGGATCTACTGACGGCACAAATTTAAGTAATACTTATTTGCTTGAGAAAGGATTGGGGTGGAAGGGGATATGTATTGATGCAGATCCTAATCAATGGGAAAGTCTACAAAAAGAAAGAGATTGTATTGTTTCTAATGATTGTGTTTGGTCTAAGTCTGGCGAAGAAGTTCCGTACTTAGTCCAATCTTGTTACAGCGGTATAGAATCTCACACCGAGAAAAAAAATTATCCAAATGAAGATGGTGTTGTTGACTATACAGAAACTATAAAATTAAAAACTAAGACATTAAATGATATATTAAAAGAAAATAATGCACCAGAATTTATTGAATATATTAGTATCGATACAGAAGGTTCCGAATTAGAAGTTCTTAAAGGAATTAATTTTGAAGGAAAGTACACAATAGGTGCATTTACAATTGAACACAATCACGATGAAAACCGAAAAGAAGAAATTAAAAAATATTTAGAAGATAACGGATATGAAAGGTTTGCGGAAGTTGGTTGGGAGGATTGGTATTCTTTAAGAACCCTATATAAACACCTATTGTAGGATTTGATTATGAAAACTTTACTTTTAAGTTTCTATAGTGATATAGAAGATCGAACATATTACAGTGAACACGCAAAAACTCTTAAAGAGTCTTGCGTTATACACAATATTCCGCATGACATCCAAGAGAAAAAATCTCTAGGGACTTATCAGGATAATTGCCTTAGTAAACCACAATATATTCTTGACAAGTTGGAAGAACACAATTGTCCTCTTTTATGGGCAGATGTTGATTCCTTGGTGCATAAATCTTTAGATGTGTTTGATACATTTGAAGACAGTGCTGATGTAGCATTGTCAACATCAAACGGGAAAATTTCTGGGATTAAGGCATCTCCAATATATTTTAATTGTAACGAAAATTCCAAAAGGTTTTTGAATACATGGATAGGAACAACAAGAAAAATACTAGAGGAAGAAGGAAACCATTTTGATCATGAACCTTTATTTGGGATAGTTGCAGGTTATTTGGAAGTAATAAATGTTGGGTTTGTCGGACCAGAATATTGCGTGTGGCCTGGACATACCAACGAAAATAGTTTCATAACGATGGGACTTGCTGATTCTGAAAACAAAAAAGATAATTTAAGAAAAATGGGATTGTCAGAAGATTTGATTGAGTGGCAATCGCCTGGTGATAATTATGAAAACGAAATTCATTAGTTTTTATTGCGACAGAGATGGTGGAGATTACTATTCTTCTTGTGCAAAGAAAATAAAATCTCGTCTTGACGAATTAGGAGCATCTCACGACATTAGAGAAATCCCGAGTCAAGATCACTACATGCTAAATTGTTTAGAAAAGCCAAAATTCATTCTTGATATGCTGAACGAATTAGACGAATCCTTAATATGGATTGATATTGATTGCACAATTAATCAATTACCCGAAGAGTTAGATGCAGTAGAAACTGATGTGGGGTTTGCAATAAGAGAACACGATTTAAAAACCCCCCACAGCGCATTGATATTTTTTAACAACACAGAAAAGAGTAAAGAATTCATAAGAGATTGGATTAAAAAATGTGACAGTAAAAAGAAAGATTCAATTTCAGGAAAATATACTTTGGGAGATCATGAGCAATTAATTCTTGCGGCAAAAGAGAATAAACCACAAGCAGTTTTTACTGTGTTCTCACCTTCCCTTTGTGCAGTAGAAACTAATGTTTCTAAAGTAAGTATTGGTTTAAGTTATGGGGAAAACGAATGTAATAAGATACAAGCATTTTATCCACCATTCAGTTTGAAGGATGGTTCTTCTTGCGGCAAATTAAAACCAAGATTTTTTAAATGGACAGATAGAGATTGTAAAATACAAGTATTCGTTGATAATGGTATGGGTAGTATTCCTTCTCACCCCAGAGAGAAAGGAACATATAGGTTTGGATGGCTATGCGAATCGAAGGAAATCGTTAATCAATTGTATCTTGCATTAAAATCCAAACATGAAATTTTCTTTGATCATTTTGATGGTATTTTTACTTGTGATGAAGAATTACTTCAATTAGATTCACGATTTATGTTTGCTTTGTCCGGCAGCAATCTTCCTTGGACATCAAGAGAGGATTTTGGTGTTCATGAAAAAAATAAGTTGTGTTCACTTCTTGCTTCTCCAAAACAAATGACAAAAGGTCATCAATTACGGTATGAATGGGCAGATAAATTAAAAAATGATATAGATGTGTTTGGTGGTGTTTCTGGTTCTTCTAAAATCGGAACTGATGGGTTTGCTTCTGCTGCACACCCACCAAAAACAGAAGCATTGAGAGATTATATGTTTTCGATTACGATTGAGAACGCATCCTATAATCATTATTTTACAGAAAAAATAACAGACTGTTTTGCAAATGGAACCATACCTGTTTATTGGGGATGTCCCAACATCGGACAATATTTTAACGAAGATGGAATTATAGTTTTAAATGATTCTTTTGATATCAAAGATTTGAATGAGGAATTATACAACAGCAAAATAGATGCAGTAAAAGAGAATTATGAAAAAATAAAAACAATGAAACTTTCTGATGATATTTTGTGGGAAATGGTTTCTCAGTATATTGATAAGGCTGAAAACAAATGAATGGATTAATATCGTTTAGTTTATATGGGGATGATCCGAGATATACAGAAAACTGTATAAAAAATAAACCTCTTGCTGATAGGTACTATCCTGATTGGACTCTTCGGTTTTATCATGATAATACTGTTCCTGCCCACACTTTATCCATTTTAGAAGATCAAGGTTGTGAATTAATTGACATGACAGAAAATGATATTCATGGTGTTGTTTGGAGATGTCTAGCAGTTGATGATGAAAATTATGATGCAGTTATTATTCGTGATGCAGATTCTCGCGTAAATTACAGAGAAGCACAAGCCGTAAAAGAATGGCTTAATAATGAAGAAACATTACATTCAATGCGTGACGCAAAAGAACATAATATGCTGTTTCAAACCGGAATGTGGGGATGTAAACCCAAACAGAAGAAATTTTCAATGACAGAATGGTTGAATATTTCTGAACCTCTAAAGAAAAAAAATTATCAACACATAAGCGGATATACATGGGACGATCAATTGTTTTTGGGTATGTTGCTGGGTAACAAAGAAACTCATATAAATGATGTATTGGCACACGATGATTGGTTGAGGCATACTGATAAGCAGAGAACTTTGCCTTTTCCAACCAATCCTAGACCCAGACAGCATGTTGGTTATGCTTTTTTAGATCCGACAGAAGAAAGTGAAAGGGATTCATCAGAATGAAAAAGAAATTATATATTTTACACCATTTAGGAATGGGAGATCATATTCATTGTAACGGAATGATAAGATACATTAGAGAAACTTTAAATTTAGAATGGACAATTTCAGTATTTTCTTGGGAAAGAAATAGCAATAATGTTGAATATATGTTTCGTGATAACGAGAGTATAGAAATAATACCTCTTATTGATGATGTTGATGAAATATCTCAAGCGAATAATTATATCCAAAACGACGAACATGTAGAAGATTCTAGACTTTTATTGTTAGGATTTAATCATTATTCTCAAATAAAAACAAAACATCCCGAGTATACATGCGATCAGTGTTTTTATGAGCAGATTGATGTTCCTTATAAATATCGTTTCGAAAAATTTTATTATGAAAGAGAATTCGAAGAAGAAAATAGAGTTTATGAAAAACTTGTTCCAAAAGGAAAAGAATATGTTTTTGTTCACGATAACCCACCAAAAGGTTATAACATAAACACAAATAAAATTGATTCTAAATATGAAATTGTAAAAAATGATATAAGTGAAAGTATTTTTCATTTTGCTAAGATATTAGAAAATGCTTCTGAAATTCATTGTATCGAAAGTGCTTTTAGATGCTTTATTGAAGGATTAGATACTTCAAAAGCAAAGCATTATTTTCATCCAGCAAATACAGAATTTGCAAAATTTGATAATAGCAACTTGGGAAGCGGAACTTCTAAGGAGTGGAATTATGTTGAGTATGGACAACCTTCTAATATGCTATAACTCTTTACCTCTATTTGCAGATCATGTTTTAGATTATCCCCAAGAATATTACAAATTGCATGGCGTAGAAAGATTACACAATCACGAAGGTATTGATCCTTCTCAGATTAAAGAAAATGATGTAGTGTGTATAAAGACTGATTTTGTGGAGAATGGATATTTTTATAATGAAATATTTCCCGAAATTAAGAACAAGTTTAAACTTGTTACCACAATATCTTCTTTACCGGGACCGATAGGGCAAGGAACAGACGAAATTCTTTCAAGTGAAAAATTGATTGCGTGGTATCCGTGTCATGTTAATCCCAAATACGGATATCATGAAAAGGTGTTTCCTGTTCCAATAGGATTTACTGAGCCTAGCAGGCAAAATGGAAATCAACATCTTTTACAAAAATGTAGAGAAGAAAAAACACAATTCGACGATAAGAAAAATAGTGTACTCTTACCTTATCACAATTTGAAGACTAATAAAATTAGAAGAGATTTAGTGAATTCAATTTTAAAGTCTGGTATAAAAATAGAAAGGCAGCAAGAGAAATTAGAAATAAAAGATTGCTTGAAGCAAATGGACAGGTACAAATATGTTGTTTGCTTAGAAGGTTCTGGTATTGATACACATAGAGCATATGAATGTTTGTTAATGGATTGTGTTCCTATTATGAAGAAAACTCCATTGCATAGAATATTTGATGATTACAATCTTCCCGGTATTTTTATCGAATCGTGGGACGAAATAGATGAAAATTTTGTTGAAAGTATTGAGGAAAATCAATTCGATTTTTTAGGCATCGATGAATTTCTTCTCGCTAAGACTCATGGAGAAAGAATAATAAATGAACATAGTTCAAATGTCAGGTCTAGGTAAAATGGGAAGATTTGGAAATCAACTTTTTCAATATGCATTTGCCAAATCGTATGCAAAAAAATATAATTGCAATTTTGAAATACCTTCCGATTGGATAGGAAGAAATATCTTTGAAATAGACGATAGTTCTCTGAGCAGACAATTACCAAAAACAGAAATAGATGATATTCCATTTGGTCAGGTAAACATAGATTTGACTGGATATTTTCAGCACCAAAAGTTTTTAGATATCATGAATCCAGATGATGTTAGAAAATGGTTTACCTTTAAAAAGCAATGGAGAGATATTTTTAAAAAACCAAAAGATTTTTATGTTGCGGCACATCTCAGACATGGTGATTATGTTAATGGAGAAAAATATTGTACTATATCAGAAGAATGCTATATTGAATCTTGTGTAAAGTTTGGGTATGAAAAGGAAGATGTTATTGTTGTTAGTGAAGAAAAAAGGCAACCAGAAGATTCCGGTAACATGGATTTTTTGTATGATTTTTTTGTCTTAACAGAAGCAGATGTTTTGTTTCGTTCAAACTCAACATTTGGTTGGTGGGCAGGATTTTTAGGAAATCAAAAGATTGTATATTCACCCGATGTTCAGGGAAAAGCAGGGCAACATATGATTGATGTTGATTTTGTTGAGGGAAATTATCCTTGTCATATGGAGATAGATAATAGACACAGTGATTTATATTTTGGAGAATGAGAAATGAAAGTGGAAGTATCAAATGGCGAAGTGGTTGACAAGATAACAATCTTGAAAATAAAACTTGAAAAGATTGATGATCCTGTTAAAATAAAAAATATTAAGAAAGAACATGATATACTTGAACCATTGGTAGAATCATTTTCTCCTGCGTTCTCAATTCGTGAAGATATTCAAGATCTTTATGAAACAAATTTACAACTATGGGACATAGAAGATAGTATAAGAGAAAAAGAGAGGATTCAAGAATTTGATGATGAGTTTATTTCTCTTGCAAGATCTGTTTATCGTATGAATGATAAAAGAGCAAAGATAAAGAAAGACATAAATGAAAAGACTTTTTCTCACCTGATAGAGGAAAAGAGTTACCAGAAATGGAATTGAATTATGGCTGATCCTGATTTTGTTAGTAGTGTTTCTAATTTCAAAGATATGATTCAACTCTTTAAAGAAAGAGATGTTTTTGGAGATGAATCTTTGAATGTTTTTATTAATCTTTTAAAGGACAAAATCCCATTTGCAATAACAAGAGTAAATGATGGAGAAATGAGTTCATTTGTTCGTTCCCAAGGGCAGAGATTTGGAAGAACACAACATACTATAATCACACAAAAATTGATTGATAATCTTACAGAAGTTTTAAGCCACAGACAACACAATTATTGGACAGGAATTGTGTGTCATGAATGTTTTCCTGATTTGTATCGAATAGCGAAGGATATTGTAGGAGACTATGAACATGTAACTAGAGCGGTGGTTTTTACTAACAGAAACTGGGCGAAATTTGTTTCCGAGTTTGGCAATTTGGTTTCAGACAGGAACATAAAATGGATAGGTAGTGAAGATCAAAATTTAAGTATGCTAGAAAAAATTTATGATATAGAAAAAATACAAACTCCAATAAAACTCCCACAGATTAATGCTTGGGAACTGTATGATAAACTCAAAGATAAAGTAGATATGTTTGATGAAGGAGATCTGGTTTGTTTAAGTTGTGGTCCAGTTTCTAGAGTTTTAATTAAAGATTGGTTTAAACAAAGACCCGATATTACTTTTATGGGAGTAGGTTCAACCTTTGATCCTATGACAAGAAATGTTTGGCACGCTTGTCACAGAGGTTGGTTGAGAACAGGATTTAATGAAACCAAAAAATGTTCGGGGTGCAACTGATGAATAGAGAAATAGTAGGGTTCACAGCCGGTAATTTTGATTTATTGCATCCGGGGTATATCTACACCTTTGAAGAGGCAAAACGGCACTGTGATAAGTTCATTGTTTTTCTTCAAAAGGATCCTTCCACAGGTCGTCACACAAAATATAAGCCAGTCATATCATATTACGAAAGGTATAAGGTTCTAATGTCGATCAGATATATTGATGCGGTTTATATGTATCAAACCGAAGAAGAATTATATGATTTGATCAAATTCTTTAAGCCAGATATAAGAATCTTGGGCGAAGATTATATCGGCAAATCATTCACTGGCGATGATCTGCCCCCAAAGGTAATTTACACGACTAGATGCCATGAGTGGTCAACAACGAAACTCAAAGATCTAATTACTATTCAAACTATTAAACAGAACCCCGGAATCATAGACCAATGAATTTATTAATTACAGGATGCGCCGGATTTATTGGTAGTCATGTTACTGAAGAATTTATTAATTCTGGATACAAAGTAATAGGTGTTGATAAATTAACTTATGCAGGAAAAATAGAAAATTTAAATTCTGTAATTAATCACCCCAATTTTTCTTTGATGCAGTTGTGTATTAACACAACACCTGTATTGAAATTTTTAATAGAACAAAATAAAATTGATTGGGTTATTCATTTGGCAGCAGAAACGCATGTTGACAATTCAATAGAGTCTAGTGATGTTTTTATGAAAACAAATATTTTAGGAACTAAATCAATAATTGGCTGCTGCTATGCAACCGGAACTAAATTGCTTCATTTTTCTACTGATGAAGTTTATGGTCCAGCATACAACAAAACTTTCATAGAAAGAAGTAAACTCAACCCAACAAATCCTTATTCTGCGAGCAAAGCAGCAGCAGAACACTTAGTTACATCTTATGCGAATACATATGGATTAGGATATATCATAGTTCGTCCTTCAAATAATTTTGGACCCAGACAACACGATGAAAAGTTTTTACCCACAATTTTGAGGAAATTGAAGTTAGATGAAAAAATTCCTGTATATGGCGATGGTCAACAAGAACGAGAATGGATGTATGTAAAAGAGACTGCTAAGGCTACTCGGTTTATTTTAGAAAATTCTTCCATGAATGAAACATATAATGTTTCCTCTAAGTTTCATTTAAAAAATATTGAAGTGGTAGAAAGGGTATGTAAACTTATGGATAAGAATCTAGAGGAATGTATAGAATATGTTGAGGATAGACCGGGACATGATTTTAATTATTCAATTAATCCTAATAAGATGAATAAATTAGGATATAATGTACATAATGATTTTGATGGTTATGTTAAGGAATTGATAGTATGAGCAGAGGTGTGATATATTGTATGGATGGTAAGAATGAAAATACTGTTGGCAGTACTACAGAAGATTTTTTTTTAAAAGAAACTCTAATATCGGCAGAAAGTCTAAAGAAAAATAATCCAGAATTACCAGTGACAATTTTTTCTAATGTGCATCAAGACATCTTAAAAAAATCCTCATTCTTTGACAACATCCTACCTTGTACAGAAAAGAAAGGTAACAGGAAATTCATAAATAAGATAGCATCATGCATAAACAGCCCTTATGATGAAACTTTATTTTTAGATGGTGATACTCTTGTGTTGGTAAATTTCCAAGATGTTTTAACCTATGGATATGACAAACACAGTGATAGAGGAAATATATTTGACATCCTTAGAAATTTTGATATGGCTTTTTGTTTGGAAAGTTTGGGTTGTGCAAAGGCGATGAGTCATTTCAGTATTCCTGATACTTTTTCTAGATTCAACACTGGTGTTCTTTTGTGGAAAAATAACGAAACGACACAGAATTTATTCAGGGATTGGTTTGTAAATTATCGTGATTCTATAAATTTTGATCCTAGCAAAAATGATCAGTGGCAATTTAGAATGTCTATATGGAACAGTAGGGTTAGATTTTGCATTTTAGATCATGCATATAACCAAAGATTTTATACAGAAGCAGGTTCATGCGGTAATGGAGATCATGTTGTAAAGAAACCTTTTTATTATCATTATCCTAATGATTTTGATTTATTTTGGGAACATGTAAAAAGAATGAACAACACAAATCCGTTTAAAATTGTTCATGATAGATTGCTAATACACAATAAAGAAAAGTGGTGTGGTAGGAGAAATTATGAGAGGCGGATTTAAAATAATAAATCAATTTGAGGAAATGGTAGCAAAATATACAGGCTCTCCTTTTGCTGTCGCAACAGATAGTTGCACTAGTTCTTTATTTCTTTCCTGTGTTTATAATGAAGTAGATGAAGTTACAATTCCTTCGAACACATATGTTTCCGTACCAAATTCTATTATACATGCAGGAGGGAAAGTCATATTTGAGGATTTGGCATGGAGGGGAATATATCAATTAAAACCATATCCAATTTATGATGCTGCAAAGAGATTGACAAGCAAAATGTATATTCCAAAATCTTTCATGTGCCTTTCGTTTCATGCTAAAAAAATATTATCAATAGGAAGAGGTGGTATGATTTTAACAGATGATGAAAAAGCAGTTGAGTGGTTTAAAAGAGCAAGACATGACGGAAGAACCGAGGGGGTAAAATTAAACGAAGAACAATTTCGATCAATTGGCTGGAATTGTTACATGACACCAGAACAGGCTGCTAGGGGAATACAATTATTGTCTTTGCACCCAGAGAATAAAGAAGATCTTCCGATAGAAAATTATGGAGATTTGAGCAAGTTTAAATATGTATGGGAAAGGAAATAAAAAATGAGAGTAGGATTAATAATGCCTCCCAACGAAAGTGGGAGTAGATGGAAATCTTATGAGGTAAGAGAAGGTATTCCTTATTTGTATGGAACAAACGAACCATACACGGGAGGGTCACAAGACAGCGTAGATTCCCACATATTCAGAAATATATGGAATCGTCCTTTTATTGGAGATGGTTGTTTTATTAATCCATCTGAGGGATTTCCCGATGAAGATTTTGATGTTATATTTTTGGTGAATGAATCACAGAGCGATCCTTCAGACTTCGTGAACAGTATAAAAAGAAAGTATCCACTTCCTATTCTTATTGGGACTACTAAAGAGGCGATACCCGGATTGAAGAAAAACACAGGACAGGGTGTGCATGTGGGGTTAGGTTATCTTGGCAATTTTTATAAAATGTGTGATACTGCTGCTATACAATTTGATCAGACAGTTTGTGATAAGTTATCTGAGGAAATAGGAATGAAGATATATTCTCTTCCTATGAATTATAAAATAGAAGAAATTCGAAAAAAATATAAAACAGATTCACCACCATCAAGAAAGATACTAGCAGGAACAACAGATTGGGCAGACAGAGGATATGGAAAATGTTTAGAATTTTGTAATTACTTAGCAAATAAGTATGATTATACTGTGGTAGAAAATGTAGGAAATAGAAGTTGGGACGAGTGGCTAAAAATCATAGACGATGTTGACTTTGTTGTAAATACAGATACCCAACATAGATTAGGACAATTAACTATAGAATGTATTGCTTTGGGAACTCCCCATATAGGAGGATTGTCGGATACTGTTTTAAACATGATTCCAGAATGGGCAACAAATGATACTGAAAAATTAGAAGAAATATTTTTACATGTCAAAGACAATGGATATGAAAAATCTGAAGAACACTATAAAGAATTAGTCTCTAGATATAGTTTTCAGAGTGTAGAAAATCAACTCGCAGAAATATTGAAGGAAATATCATGAATGTATTAATTACTGGTGTAGCAGGACTTTTTGGAAGCAGGTTAGCAGATTTTCTTATAGAAAAAACTGAAAGTAATGTTATTGGTATAGATGATTTAAGCGGGGGTTATGAAACAAATGTAAACTCCAAGGTAAATTTCTTTAATATCGAATTGTCTTCAGAGGTAGATAAACTGAATGATATTTTTGAAAAGCATAAACCCGATTATGTTTATCATTTTGCTGCTTATGCTGCTGAAGGGCTAAGTCCCTTTATAAGAAATTTTAATTATACTAACAATTTAATATCAACTGCAAATATAGTTAATAATTGCATCATTCATGATGTTAAGCGTCTTGTTTTCGCTTCCAGTATAGCAGTTTATGGCGAAAATGAAACTCCATTTTTGGAGTCAATGGACAGGAAACCTATAGATCCGTATGGTGTAGCAAAAGCAGCATGTGAAATGGATATCGAGATCTCTGGAGAACAACACGGTTTGGATTGGTGTATTCTTCGTCCACATAATGTTTATGGGAAAAAACAGAATATATGGGACAGGTATAGGAATGTTTTAGGAATATGGATGTATAATTATTTAAATAATGAACCCCTTACTATTTTCGGGGACGGAGAACAAACAAGAGCATTCAGTCACATAGATGATTGTTTACTTCCTTTTTGGAAAGCAGCAACTGATGAAAGAGCAAGTAAACAAATAATAAATGTAGGTGGGCTAAAAGAATGTACTGTTAACAAAGCATGTGATATTTTAATTGATGTTATGGGTGGAGGAGAAAAACAATACTTAGAGGAAAGGCATGAAGTTAAACATGCTTTCTCCGATTATCAAAAGTCTGTTTCGATTTTGGATTATGAGGATACTACTTCCTTGAAAGAGGGAATACAAGATATGTGGGATTGGGCAAAATATCAACCTATGAGAGATCGTCCTGTGATGAATTACGAGATAGAAAAGGGAATGTATTCTTTTTGGAAGCAAGGTGATTAACATAGGTTCAAAAGAAAAACAAGACAGATTCGCTTATCTTTTATGTGGAAACCAAGGGGTATTCTTAGATTTAGGTTCTAGAGAGCCTTTTGTAGGAAATAATACAATTTTTCTTGAATCTCTTGGGTGGACAGGTTTTTTGTTTGAGATTGAACATGAATTTGTAGAGCAGTCTAAGGAAGAAAGAAAATCTCTTGCTTATTGTGTTGATGTGACTACGCCTGAATTTATTGAGACTTTAAAAAATGATGCAGGTGTGATCAACTTTGACTATATTTCAGTGGATGTTGATGATAGCGGACTTGATGCTCTTTCTAATCTTTTGGAAAATGGTTTTACCTTTAAGTGTATGACATTTGAACACGATTACCATAAAGATGGGGACATAATACGAAAACCCTCAAGAGAAATATTAGAGAGATATGGTTATGTTATGCTTTTTGAAGATGTAAACAATAATATGAATCATCCAAGCAGTTGGGAAGATTGGTGGATTAATCCTAAACAATTTCCAGATGTTTTACTAGATTATAAACTAAGCAATAAACACTATTCCATATGTATAATGAAACTGGAGGAATACAAAAATGATTAAGTTACTAACTGCTGGTGGATTAGGCGATGCGGCTATGTCTCTCGCAAAAATTCACGCAAAACCAGAATTAGTAGGTAATATTAGTGACATAGAAATTACGCATGTTCGGATGCGAGATGATTCTTTATACGAAACCATTTCTGAATTTTATTCCTCGCAAGGAATATCAAACAATGTTATTAAATTAGAAATAGATAAAAATCTCCCACACGGAAATAGAATTTCCAAAATGATTGAATGGAAAGTAAAGAATAGAAATTCTTTTTTATATTCTCTCGGCACTGGTTGGTATTCTGAAGAAGATCAGGATGAAGATTGTTGGGAAATAAATCCATTTCCTAATATAAAATATACAAAACGAAAAGATATACAAATAACAATAAATCCATCATCTGGAGGAACCAATGCAGTTAAGAAAGAATTTACTAATAAGGAAATAAAAAATTTTGTTGAAAAGTATCCAGAATCTATTATAATAGGTAGAGGAAAAAATAAAGAACTGGAGTCTATTGGCAATTCTTTATACAATAAAACATCAATGAAAGAATTGGTAGATATAATTGCTTCTTCTCAAATTGTTATTAGCCCAGAAGGGTTTGTCGCTTATTTCGGAGCAATGTGCGGGAAGAAAGTTTTGGTCAAGAATCAAAATTTACCTGCTATTAAGAAAAGAAGACACCCAGATTGGGATTTCTCTCTCATAGATTCAATGGATAATATTTCAATATGAGGTGACGGAGTATGAATACTGAAGAGGTTACATCAAAGAAGTGGATGGATGGAGGTGCATACACACATCAAGAACATGTGTATATGTCACATTTGGATAACCATCCCCACATTATGTCTTTGCTACGGAATGGTTTTGTTTTAGAAATCGGTCCCGGAACTGGTAAGTATGCTGAGATGTTGATTGATAAATTTAATCCACGGCAGTATACCATACTAGATTTAGCAAAAAATATAGGTGATTCTATGAAAAGGCTGTCCGGTCATAAATCAACAGAGTTAAGTTTTGTACACGCAGAAAATTATGTTGATTTGTTCGGGCTAAACTTTGATGTGTTAGTGTCTAATGTTGTCATCCCCGAAACGCCAAAAAAATATAGGGAAAATCTTCTTACCAATGTCATACCTAGTTGTAAAGCAAGTATGATCATATGTCAAATAAAAGAAGAGGACAGTGAAGGAAATGAACCAATGGAACTATTTTTCAGTGAGTTATACAACAAAGTTTATAATAAAGTAATTTTTGAACAGACTAGTTATAGAAATTGCTATTGCATGATTGGATACAATGAATAACTTTGGACTTTTCTTAACTGGATATAAGGGTCTTTGTTTTCTACAGCGGATAACATATGTTCCTAGTTTTGTTGTCACTTGTGACAACCAAGAGGGTTCTGATTGTTATGAAAAAATAATAAATTTCTGCACAGAAAATAACATTAAATGTTATGAACACAAAAAATTCGATGATGTTTTGGATTCAGTGGAAATGGTTTTTGTTGTTGGATGGCAGTTTTTAATTAAACAAAACTTAGATAAATTTATTGTTTTTCATGATTCGTATCTACCAGAAAGAAAAGGTTTTTGTCCTGTAGTTTCTTCGTTGCTAGATGAATCTGATTATGTTGGAGCATCTTGCTTTCACCCAACACAAGAACTCGACTCTGGATCTTTACTTTTCAGAAGAAAAAAGAAGATAAAATATCCAATAAAAATTAAAGATGCTTTTGATTATGTTGTGGAAATGTATGTTGAAATGTTTTACAATATTATAAATGACAATTCAACAAAACCAATAAGTATTGGGGATGATAAATTATCATATACTGTTTGGAGAGATGAAGAAGATTTTAGAATTAATTGGGAAAAAACATCGTCACATATCAAACAAAAAATATATTCTTTGGGATATCCATATAGAGGATCGACTTCTTTATATGATGGTAATTTAATATACATTCAGGATGCAGAAATTGTTCCAGAATTAAATATTTGTAATAGAGAAGATCATATTGGTAAAATTTGGGAAGTAGAAGATAATAATCCAATTATTATTTGTGGACAAGGAATGTTGAAAATATTAAAAGCAAACGAGTCAAACGGTGATGATGTAGTTTTCAATAAAATAAGAAAGAGATTCAAATGAATAAGTTGGCAGTGGTAACAAGATCAGATCCTAATATCGATAATATCTCTAAAGAGACACATCCACTTTTAGAAGAGTATGCAAAGAAATGTAACGCAGACTTTATAATCTTGAGTGGTGATCCTCCAGTATGGACACATGATCACAGACCTCATTATAGAATTATGGAAGGTTATAATTTACTACTAGAAGACTATGATCGTTTGTTGTTTCTAGACAGCGACATGATTGTTTTAAGATCTTGTCCAAATTTATTCGATATTGTTCCAGAAAATAAAATTGGTTCAATTTATGAAGATAAGGGTTCCAGAAAAGATGATAGACTTTCTAGAATAAAAAAAATACAAAGTCAATGGGGAGATGTTGGGTGGAGAGAAAAATATACCAATGCTGGAACTTTTTTGGTATCTAAGAAGCATAGAGATATTTTTCTCCCACACGAAGGAAAATATTGGATTGATTGGGGATCAGCAGATGTTCATCTATCGTACATGATTCATAAAAATAATTTTGAAGTGCATGAACTACCATTTCATTACAATCATATGACTATGTTTTCCGAGTCATGGAATGGGAATGCAAATAGATTTGATTCTTATATAATACATTATGGTGGTGCGGGGATTTTTGATCCCGGTATACATAATAGAGAACAGCAGATTAGACATGATAAACAAAAGTTATTTGAATCTATTTAAAATGAATTGAGAATTGTGATGAACTTAAATAAAAAAAAACCAGTTGCATTAATATCCCCAGTCATAGGCGAATTTGGATTTACTGTTTTTGACATTCAACAACGAGTCAGGGCATTTTTTAGAAAGTATCCAGATCATCATAAGGTTGTTATTGCATATCCCTCTCTTCACGAACTTTTTGAATTAGCAGATGAGATGATCGAACCCAATTTATCAATGGATTATTTACCCTGCGGTAGAGGTGCAGATCTTCAATATCATAATTCTGATTTCTATAAAATGATACACGAACATAGTTTGACTAAATATGATCCTGATGTTTATTTCAAGATAGAATATGAAAATATGATTGAAAGAGGAAGTGGACAAGGATACGATTTGCGATATTGCTTAGACGGGACAAAATTAAAAGAGTTAGGATGGGAAACTACAAAAACTCTAGAAGAACTTTTAGAGAAAACTGTCAATTGGACGATTAAAAACAAGGAATGGATTTAATGAATACTGCTGTGGTAACGCCAATTATAGGAGAGTTTGGGTGGACTTTATTTGAAGTACAAGATAAGGTTCGTTGGTTTTTCAAAAACACAACTTGTGAAAGAAAAGTCGTTATTGCACCACACTCATTACATTTTCTTTTTGACGAAGCAACTCATATCATAGAATTACCAGACAATATGAAAAATTCCAATTTACCAGAAGCATTGGGAAAACAATGTCAGCACAATTCTATTTCTTATTATGAAAGTTTGATAAAATGGACAGCGGAAACATTTAATCCTAAAGAGATATTAACAATTCCTTATAATATACCATGCAGCGAAAGGTGGGATTGGAAATCTGAACACAAAATGTTCAAATCATCATGCAGAGAATGGGAACCACATATTTGTGTTTCTGCAAGGGATGTTAAAGAAAGAGGCGAAGGAAAGAATTGGAGTCATAATAAATGGGATGCTTTGATTAAAAAGGTAAAGAAGAGGTGGAATCTCCCAATTATTTCTATTGGATTGCCTGGGGATACATATGTTCCCAAAGAAGCAGAATTTATAGAATGTGATACTAACGATTATTTAGAAACTGCTGTTAGTTGTATAAATAGTGCAACATTCTTTTTTTCTAGCAATTCAGGAACAACTCACCTATCTCTTCTTTCTGGATGTCCTACATTTTCTTGGGGAGATAGCGACAATTTAACAAAAAGAATGGAGAACGAAACCAATCCATTCAACATTGAATGTAAATGTTTGAACACGGGATGGGATCCTGATGTAAAAACAATTTTTAACGAATTAAAACTTTGGTATGAGGAAAAAATATGCAAGCAACAATTGGTATAATAGGTAATGGATTTGTCGGAAATGCGGTGGCTAAAGGATTACAAGATAAAGTAAGTGAAATCAGAATCTATGATATAGATAAAAATAAATCAACTCATAGTTATCTTGAAACTTTAATATCAGATTATATTTTTGTATGTTTACCCACTCCAATGAAGCACGAAGAAGGAGCAGAATGTAATATTTCTACTATTGAAAATTTCTTTGAAGATATTCCTAGCACAATTGAAGGGATAATTATTATCAAATCAACTGTTCCTATTGGAACGACTAAGAGATTACAAGATAAGTACCCGCATCTTAATATAATACACAATCCAGAATTTCTCACTGCTGCAAATGCAGAACAAGATTTTATTGAATCAGATAGGCATGTTGTTGGAGGCGATAACGAGATGCTAGTCGAGCAAGTTGAAAGATTTTATAAAGCATGTTTTCCCGAAACTCCGGTATATACCATGAAAACAAAAGAATCAGAAGCAGTTAAATATTTTGCTAATAGTTTTCTTGCCACAAAAGTTATGGTTTTTAACGAAATGAAAATGTTATGTGATAATATTTCAGATATAAATTATGACAGAATCCTTGAAGGTGTTGCATCGGATAGAAGAATTGGACATAGCCACACATATGTTCCTGGTCCAGATGGTAATTATGGATTTGGGGGAACTTGTTTTCCAAAAGATATAAATGCACTCATACATACTATGGAAGAATATGAAATAGATCCTTTAGTTTTGAAAGCCGTGTGGGAACAAAATAAAAATATTAGAAAAGAATGGGATTGGGCAGAAAATATTTCTGCGGTGATGGGTGAATAATATAATGATGACAAAAACCAAAAAAGTTAAAAAAGTACCAAAACCAACATCTGTAACTCTTTGTATGATAGTTAAGAACGAATCTCATATTATCAAAGAATGTTTAGAGTCTATGATTCCTTATATTGATCGTTATGATATTACCGATACTGGTTCGACGGACGGAACACCAGAACTTATAAAAGAATTTATGGACGAATATGGTGTTCCGGGTGAAGTTTATCTTTCTGATTGGAAGGGGTTTGGTGATAGTGCCAAAAATATTGGTTCTCGAACCGAAGCATTAAATAATGCAAAAGAAAAAGCAGATTATGCGTGGATGATTGATGCAGATGACTTCATGACTGGTAATTTTGAATATCCGTCAGAAATGAAAGAAGATGCATATAGCATTAGGTTGGGCAGAGAAGATTTTGTTTGGTGGAGAAATCAAATTTTTCGATTAGAATCGAATTGGCATTATGTTGGTATTCTTCATGAATATGCAGCATGTGAAAAAGAAAATCCTATTGTTGGAAGAATGGGCGGAGAATATAAAGTAACTGCAAGAACTTTGGGTGCTAGAAATGTAGGAATTTCAACGCAAGAAAAATATAAAAGAGATGCAGAAGAGTTAGAGGACGCACTCTATAATGAAAATTCTCCAAATTATGATCCTAATAATTCAAGATATGTATTTTATCTCGCACAAAGTTATTTTGATTCTCAACAATATGAAAAATCATTAGAATCATATGGAAAGCGTGCAGAAATGGGTGGTTGGGAAGAAGAAGTTTATTATTCTTTATATCGTGTTGCAATGATAACTGCTGTTTTAGATAAACCGTGGGAAGAAATACAACAGGCATTTCTTGATGCGTATGATTCTAGGCCAATTCGTGCAGAACCTTTATATCAAATAGCAAGATTATACCGTCAGGTTCACAATAAACCAAGATTGGGATACATTTTTGCTAAAATGGCTATGGAAATTCAATATCCTCAACAAGACATTTTGTTTATCAGCGATGAAGTTTATAAATATCAATTATTGGATGAGATTGGTGCAACAGCATGGGCTGCCGGAAAGCCCCATGTCGGATATGCAGCATGTAAAAGATTGATTGAAGAAAATCTTGTTCCCGATAATGAACGGGAAAGAATATCCAACAATTTGAAGCAATATGAACAATTACTTTCACAAATGCATTCTGAGCAAGCACAAAATCATGTTGCTCAAAGAATGGCAGAAAAGACGGCACAAGAAAAAGAAAAGAAGAAAAATAAAGAAAAAAGAAAAAATAGAACAAAAGGAAGCACAAAAACATCATCTCCTAAAAACAGAAAGAAGCGAAAGAATAAATAATAATAAAGGGAGGTTGCAATATGCCTGCTAGATACGACATAAATGCATACCAAGGAGATACTTTTACTTTTCATGTTCAGTATCAGGACGAGAATGGTAATGCTATAAGTTTGCCGTCTGATACTTATTCTTCTACTATGCAAGTTAGAAGATCTGTAGATGCTACTAATATTCTTTTACATTTAACTTCTAGTCCTTATGGAGCAACTGCGGGATGTACTGCTGGTATTAGTGGTGGGAGTTTTACTGGCGCAACAGCATATGCCAATTGTACTGGTGGTATCGTTCTGAATAGAACTATAGGAAATACTGGTGGTTTAACAGGAGGGGTCTATGTATTTGCTGGTGCTACTGCTATGGGTTATGTCCCTTTTGGGAATCATTTATATGATTTAGAAATAACAGCAACAGGAGAATCTACTCGATTAATTGAAGGAAGATTTGATTGTGTTGGTGAAATTACGAGATGAAAATAAAAATAACTAAAACCAATTTAAAAGCAAAAACTCCAAGAAAATACCGAGTAGGTATGAACACGGTTTTAAGTGTTGTTGTTAAGAAGAAGCAAGATACTAGAATTATATTTGCAGGATAAATATGGCTCTGAACTTTGATGATTTTTTGAAAAAGAACATAACCTCATTAGAACCAAAAAAAGACTCATCGAACATACTGAGTGGTTTTAATGGTATGGGGGATAAATTTGTTTTAATAAAACCCATTAATAATATGTTCGAAGCAGGACATATATTCACAATAACAGATGGAAAAGAAAATGCTGATATTATTTCTTTTGGAAATGGTATTGGTGAGGTTTTTCTTTTAGATGAAGAAAATAAATTATTTTGTTTTCGGGGTTCTGTTTCAACCATAAAAGAAAATTTTAACAAATTAGAAGAAACCAAAACTTCATCAGAAAAACCAAAAACAGAAGTAACAAAAGAAGTAGTAGAAATTAGAGAAGTTCGGGTATCGGGTCCGAAAGGTGAACAGGGAATTAGGGGTGATAAAGGAGAACCCGGTTCTCCCGGAATGTTAGGACAAAAAGGAGATGAGGGAAAGCAAGGACTTCAAGGTGAACAAGGACTTCAAGGTGAACAAGGACTTCAAGGTGAGAAGGGTGAACAAGGACTTCAAGGTGAACAGGGACTTCTGGGTGAACAAGGACTTCAAGGTGAACAAGGACTTCAAGGTGAGAAGGGCGATGGGGGGGATAAAGGTGAACAAGGACTTCAAGGTGAGAAGGGCGAACAAGGACTTCAAGGTAAACAAGGAATTCAAGGTGAGAAGGGTGAACAAGGACTTCGAGGTGAGAAGGGCGAACAAGGACTTCAAGGTAAACAAGGACTTCGGGGCGAGAAGGGAGATAGGGGGGATAAAGGGGATAGGGGTGCAGAAGGAAAACGGGGCGAAAAAGGAAGTACAGGCATCGAAGGGAAGCAAGGGCTAAAAGGAGATAAAGGGGATAGGGGAGAAGATGTTTTTGAAAACACTGACTTCCAATTTCCTTTAAGATTTGATAAAAATAAAAATAGGGTTTTCGTAGATACAAAAACATTAGAAGGATTAGTATCAGTTCCAGCAGGACAGAACGGACCAGATTGGCCTGCGATGCATGATTGGTTAGCAGCAGCGGGTGGTGCTGTTGGAATTTATGATGAAGGAAATTTAGTATTAAAATCTGTCAATGATATTAATTTCAAAGGAAGTGGTGTTTCCCTTGTCAGAAAAGGAAAAAATATTGAATTAACATTCACAGACACAGGAACATTTACTGAATCATCTTCTGCGCCTTCTAGTCCATCTAACGGTGATAGATGGTATGATACAACCATTGGCAAATTATATACATATGTTACTTCTGAATCTGCGTGGATCGAATTTTCATAAA
>NZAS01000211.1 GCA_002686195.1 Candidatus Pacearchaeota archaeon
CTATTTGGGATAAGTACTTAAAAGACTTTAGCACAGTTACAGGCAAAAATATTACTAAGCAATTTAAAAAAGGATTTAAAAAGAAATAGATATGGCAATAACAAATGTACCAAACATACCAGAGAATTACAGAACTGTATATGATCCTATTGAGTTTGTGGCTGAAAGTGGTGCTACTGCAAATACAAGGTTTAAATACTTATTCGATGTTTATGACGGAGCTTCGCAGATAGCAAGACTTAAAGTCCCAGCAGACCCAAACACTTATGGTAGAGCAGATATACATGGGATATGTGAGAGTTATATATTTACTAATTTGGGAGTAATCAATACAACTACTACTGCTGACGGATTTACAGATAATGGATTAAGTTATAAAGAATTTACTATTAAGATTGGCGAGGAGTATGATGTTGCCGGAGTATTAACTCAATTTGCAGACCAAGAGACAGAGACAGTAATTGTATTCAATGGAAGCTTACCAAACTACAGAGGGAGTGTTGTTAATTTCTATGATTGGCAAGTAACGAATTATTATCAAAACTATACAGATAATACGATAAGCAGAAAATGGTTAACGAATGCACCGAAAGGATCAGGAGCGAATAAGTCAGATAACCAAAGTGTTGAATTAACAGACGAAGGTTGGGTATATTTATTATACGACCATTCAGGGAATCCGGTAACAGACGCTCAATATACAACCTACAATAGTTCTGGAGTATTAATTGCTACTTATCAAATAGATAATAATGTTGCTTCGTTGACAGATAAAAAGATGCTGAAAATTCCTTCAGCTCCTAACTCAATAAATAACATTAATCCTACTGAATTTAGTTTCGCTACTGTTCAACCAATAATTTCAAGTTCGGTTGCATCTTATAGGATTCTATTATTAGATACAATCTCTACAGTAGTAAGTGAGGAGATCTGGTTTAATGTAGATTCTGAATGTAGATACGAAACAAGGAGATTAGAATTTTTAAATTCTTTAGGTGGGTTTGATTGTTTCAATTTTACTAAAGTTAGCCGTATTAGCGAAACGGTTGAACGCAAATACTTTAAACAAAACGCTGATAATATGGCTTCAGGTGTTATTACTTACGCTTTAAGTGATAAAGAAAAAACGCAATATTATACTAAAGGAACGCCAAAGATGAAGCTAACAAGTGACTGGATTAGTGTAGATACTTTTAACTGGCTTGTTGAATTAATAGAAAGCCCTGAGATTTACTTACACGAAAACGGAAGCCGTATAGCAATACAAAACATAGAGGGTGATTGGGAACAGAAATTAAGTACTGCGGATACTGTATTTAACTTAGAAGTTACTTTAGAATTTAGTATGGATAATTATAGACAAAGATTTTAAATGAAAGAGGAACTATATATTAACAATGAACGTATTGAATTACTTGAAAGTTTACGGCCAAATCTTACTTTTAATATTGCCGATATTGCTAAGCCCGATACACGAAAAAGTGACTTTAGCAAGACAATTAAATTACCTGGAAGTAAAAAGCTAAACAAACAATTCGAACATATTTTTGAGGTTAATATTGATCTACAAACTTTTAATCCTAATTTAAAAACTGATGTACTTTATTTAGTAGATGGCGAAACAAGTTTAGACGGCTATCTACAATTAAAGCAAATAGACATATTAGATAATGACGATGTAATTTATCAATGTACTATTATCGGAAGGGTGGGCGATTTTATAAAAGAATTAGGCGACAGCGAATTAACCGATTTAGATTTAAGTGCATTAAATCATACATATAACAAAGCAACACAGGCAGCAACGTGGGGAACGCCTTTGCCTTTAGATTATGTTTACCCCATGATAGATTACGGAACGCATTACGATTGGAGTGACTGGACAATACAGGATTTTTTTCCAGCAATTACAGCTTATAAATATTTAGATACTATGTTTAATGACGCTGGTTATACTTGGACTTCAGACTTTTTAGATAGTGCTTTTTTTAAAACATTAATAATTCCTTGTTCAACAAGAGATTTTGCATTAAGTAAAACAGACATAGAAGATAGAATATTTGAAGCTAACACTGCTGAATGGGATAATGGTACAACTAACCTTTTGGTAGACGAAACAACCCCTTTACTATATTTAGACCCCAAAGAAGAAAAGATAATTTTAACAAATGAAGTAGCAGATGTTGGCGGTGTTTATAATGATACTACTGGCGTATTTACTGCAACCGAAAGCGGTTATTATAATTTTAATATACAGGTTGAAATAAATGTAGAATTTGCCCCAACGGGGGCAAGTGAAACTACAACAGCTTATTGTGCTTTAGGTGGGTTTTTAGAACTAAGGAAAAATTCAAGTGCTATTGATACAAATAGTATCGGCATAACTTTAGGGGCTACTATTGGCTCAGGTTCAACAGGAACAACAGCAGCTTCGCCTACATATCCTGACACTGATTACAGGGATGGAATGAGTTTAGCACCTGACAAAATTCTTTTAGGTGCTGGTGGAAGGTATTACAGCCCACCGAATAAATATTTTTTACAGGCTACAAATGTTTATATCGCTGCTACTGATACAGTTACGGTATATGGAAATTTCTATTTTGCCCCTATTTTTGGAACATCCGCAACGACTGGTAATTTATTTCAGGGAGTATCAACATCCTGGTATGACGGAACAGCGACAGTAAAATTAATATCTGGAAAGTTTTTTAATCAAGTTGTAAATAGCGGATATGTTGAAGGCAATACTATTTCTATGAATAATACTATTCCTAAAAAGATCAAGCAAAAAGATTTCTTTATGAGCCTTGTAAAGATGTTTAATTTATATGTTCAGTCTGATACACAAAACGACAAAAATGTATTTATAGAACCTCGTGATGATTTTTATGATACAACCATTAAAGATTGGTCGCAGAAATTAGATGTTTCAAAACAACTTGAATATTTGCCGATGGGTGCTTTAGATAGTAAAGATTATTTATTTACTTATAAAGCGGATAAAGATTATTATAATGATTTATATACTAAGACTTGGGATGAAATTTACGGGCAAGAAAAGGAAGGCATCACAAATGACTTTGTTAAAAACACTTATAAAACTGAAATTATATTTAGCCCTACGCCCAGCAAAGGAATATTAGCTAACGATAGAATTATACCGAGCATTATTAAAACTGACGAAGATGGTAAGGCCCAAAGAACAGAAAGCAATATTAGAATATTACAATGGGGCGGAATGTTAGATACTGCTCAAATATGGGAACACAAAGACAGTAGTGCAACAAGTAAAAAGAAATATCCTTATGCTGGTCATTATGACGAGCCTTATACACCTACCGTAGATATTAATTTTGGATTAACACAAGAGATATATTGGGACAATACTTATGAAACAATTACTTGGAATAATAACAACTTATATAATAAATACTATAAAAAGTTTATTGAAGAAATAACAGATGTTAATAGTAAAGTAGTTAAAGGCTGGTTTTATTTACGTCCTGGTGATATAAGAAGCCTATCGTTTAGAAGCCAATACTATTTTGATGGTGCTTATTTTCGTTTAAATAAAATAGAAAATTATAACCCTGATAGCCCTGTTACTAAATGCGAGTTTCTAAAGATCAAAGATGCAGATGTATTTACGCCTACAACAGCAACAGCAACGGGTGCAATACAGGACATAGCTGGAAAGCCTGAGCCTAAATTTAGTTCTGGAAGTGATGTATTAAAAGCTGGTAACAGTTATGCGAGTTTAGAACAAAAAGTTATGGGTGAAAATAACTATATAAACAGAACAGCAACAGGAATAAATATAACGGGTAATAGTAACAAGGTTTTTTCGGGTGCTAATAATATAATTATACAGGGCGACAGCAATACAGTACAGTCTGGTTTAAGCGATGTAACGTTAATTAATACTAATAGTGTAACAGTTATTAGTGACGGAGTAACTTATTTAAACGGTGAATTAATAGGCGAAGGAAGTGTAATATCTATAACATCTTCAACTGCTGCCGATGAAAGTATTAAAACTTATGAAGTAGATACTACAAGCGGAAACGTAATATTGGGCCTTCCAACAGGCCCAACGGTTGGCAAGATATGGAATGTTAAATTAATTGAAGCATCAAATTACTGTCAGCTTAGAACTGCTGGAAGTGAAACAATAGACGGGGCAGCAACTAAAAACATAACAATATTAAACACGACAGTTACAGTTCAGTATGATGGAAACAATTATATAATTTTATAAATATGACTTATTTACCATTTAATTTATATGGCTTATATGCGCAAGATGAAATATATAGTGTAAATTATATTCTTTATAAAACTTATTAAAAATGGCAGAGGAAATTACATTAAAGGTAAACGTTGAAACAGGCAAAGCAGTTACTAATTTAGGCAACTTAGAAAAAGCAACTAAAGGTGTAACAAAGGCAACTAAACAAGCAGATCAAGGCGCAGAAACTTTAGAGCAGCAATTCGATAGTCTTAACAAAGAAATAAAAGAAGGTCCTGTGAACATCCGTAGGATGAACAAGCAGATACAGGAGTATCAAGCAATCGCATTAGAAGCTGGTAGAACTTCACCATTAGGCAAAAAAGCAATACAAGAAGCGGCACAATTAAAAGACCGTTATAATGATATTACAGCAGAAGTAAATAGATTAGCTAATGATGGCGTTAAGATGCAGGCCGCTTTAGATATTGGAACTACTGTCATTGCTGGGTATGCTGCTTTTCAGGGTGCTTTAGCTATTGCTGGTGTTGATAGTGAAAAGTATAGAGAAACATTAATCAAATTACAGGGCGCACAATCTTTATTAATGGGTATTGAAACTCTAAGGAAAAACTTAGAAAAAGAAAGTACCGTAGTATTGATGGCCAAAAATGCACAAGAAAAAGCGTCTATTGTTATAACTAAATTAAAAACATTTGTCACAAATGGGGCAACTGTTGCGACTAAGGCTTTACGCGTAGCATTATTAGCTTTGCCTTTTGTTGTTATTGGTGCAGCTATTGCTTTATATAAAGCATTTGCTGGTGAAGTTGAAAAAGTAAAAACAGCCCAGCAAGAATATAACGAAGTTGTAAAGGAAGCAGAAAAATCAGTACAAGGCGAGATTGTACAGATGAAAGTTCTTATTAAAACTGCTAAAGATGAAACACTAAGTAAAGCTGCCAGAAACGATGCTATTGAAAAACTACAAAAACAATATCCAGACTATTTAGGAAATTTATCACTTGAGGAAATAAACACAAAAAAAGTAGACCAAGCCGTAAAAGATTTAACAAAGTCGTTACAACTCAAGGCAAGGTCTAAGGCAATGGAAGCCAAACTTTCTGAAAAAGCTGCCGAGCAGATTAAAATAGAGGATAAGATAATGGATGACTTAGGTGTGTCCAGAGAAGATGCTATAAAGCTATTGAAATTAGAAGGTGAAGAAATGTATGCGGTAGGTCAATTAGCTCAATCTATTGGCAAAGACTATAATCAAGTAGCTGCAAACCAAGAAGCAGCACAAAAAGTTTTAGACAAATACAATATTAGCTTAAAAGCAAACGGCAAGGAATTAAAACAAGGACAAACATATTTACAAGTTTGGGATGACGACTATCAAGAAGCAACAGCAGCAATTGAAAAATATACGGGTGGCTTAATAGATGCTAATTCAGCACAGTCGGATTTAACAGCAGCACAAAAAGATAATATAGGAGTAAACAAAGAAGCAGATAATGCAGATAAAAAAGCAGCAAAAGAAGCAGATAATGCAGATAAAAAAGCCGAAGCAGATGCACAAAAAAGAAGTGATGCAAGAAAGGAAAGAGCAGCAAGAGAAAAACAAGCAATATACGATTTAGCGTTAGCACAAAAACAAGCAAACGCAGAAGAGATTGAAGATGCAGAAGCTAAAGCAAATGCGTTAATTAAAATAGAAAGCTTTAAATTAGAACACCAATTACAAGATAAAAAACTTACAGACGGACAGCGTGAACTATTAGAGTTTAAAACTCAACAAGCAATAGATAAAATACGAGAAGATTTTGCACAGAAAGAAATCGATAGACAGATAGCTTTAAAAGTACAAGAAACTGAAATACTAAATGAATTATATCAAAGCGTAGAAGATTTGGAAAATGCTCATTTAGATAGAATGACAGAAGATCAAAAAAGAAATCAGGAAATAGAAATTAATGCAATATATGATAAATACAACGCACAAATTGAAGCATTAAAAGCAAGGGGCGAAAGCACTAAATTACTTGAAGAAGCTCAAGGCGCAGATATTGCAGAAATAAAGAAAAAATATACAGCTCAAGAAATAGCAGATGCTCAAGCTGTTAAAGATGCAAAAACACAGATGGCTTTAGATGGGTTAAGTGCTGTAATGGATTTAACAAGTGCTTTTGCTAAAGACAATGAAAAAAGCCAAAAACGTGCTTTTGAAATTAACAAGAAATTACAGATTGCTATGGCTTTAATCCAAACGTATCAAGGCGTACAAGCAATATTTGCTACAAGGGCTGCAAGTCCTGAAACGATACTATTTCCTGCTGCACCATTTATAGCTGCTGGAATAGCTTTAGCAACAGGATTAGCAAACGTACAGAACATAAGAAAACAAAAATTTTCAGGCGGTGCTGCTGGTGGTAGCTTTGGCGGTGGTGGTGTACCTGGTGGCGGTGGTGGCGCACCTCAAATAGACCCTGTTACTAATACATCAACGTTAGTACCGCAAGAAGATCAGAAAGTATATGTTACAGAAACAGATATATCAGACACACAAAATAAAGTAAGTGTTATAGAAGCACAAAGTACATTTTAAAATAAATAGTTATGGAAAATAATACAGAAATATTAGAATTAATAATTAACGAAGAAGATGACGACAGCGGAATATCGTTTATTTCTTTAGTAGATCAACCTGCCACAGAGAAGCTATGGCTTAGTTTTAATAAACAGAAACCATTAAATTTTGAGTTTAAAATACAGGACGAAGAAAAGCGTATAGTATCAGGATATTTCATCGTGTCCGATTTGCCAATACCTAGACTTAATGACGCAAACGAAAAGTTTTTTGTAGTCTTTAAAAAGGATACTATCAACAAAATTGTAAATAAGTTCTTTAAGCAAGGATATAGCAATAAAATTAATTTAATGCACGATCAAGAAACTGAAGGTGTTTATTTAATTGAAAGTTTAATCATTGATAATGAACGCGGAAGCATAGCGCCTAAAGGATTTGAGAAAGTGCCTAATGGTAGTTGGTGGGGAAGTTTAAGAGTAGAAAATAACGAAGTTTGGGAACTTGTTAAAAACGGAAAAGTAAAA
>NZAS01000212.1 GCA_002686195.1 Candidatus Pacearchaeota archaeon
GAGTTTTGTTTCATTATGTAGGTGGGAGAATACTGGAGGAGGATATGCGAAATGTGAGTTAGGGAAGATTTATGTTTCTGCGGAGGACATAGAATGATGAGAAAAAGAGGACAGGAAGAAATGGTGGGATTTGTGATGGTTGTTATAGTGATGGCGATTGTATTTCTTGTTTTTATTGGTATTATGATTAGGCAGCCTGCGGACAATGTTGGGGGGGAAAGTACTGATATTTATCAGTTTTTAGAGTCTTCAATGCAGACAACGAGTGATTGTGCATTAAGTTATGAGCCTAACTTTTTGGAAGTTGGGGAACTTTTGAAAGAATGTTATGAAGGGGGATCAAGGTGTGTGTCAGAGGAAACTCCATGTGATGTCTTAGGATCTACTATGGATGAGATCTTGGAAGTTGGATATTTAGTAGGACCTGAAAGGCCTTTTAAAGGGTATGAGTTTAAGGCTGTTTATAGCAGAAATGTGACGGATGATGTTAGAGAAGTGATTGTTGAGAAGGGTGAGGGAGAATGCCTTGGAACATTTAGAAGCGCTGAGTATTTAATTTCTAGTTATCCTGGAACGATCGTGAGTTCGTTTAAATTGTGTTCATAATCTAAAATTTACGTGTAAAGAATCTACAGAGAGAATTGGTTTTAGGCGTTTTCTTTTACCTGTAGATTCTGAAATCATGTCTATTAAACCGAATCTTTGTAAAAGCTTTATGTCTTCACTCACAGATTTGAAATCTCTCTTAAGAATTTTTGCTAGTTGATAGAGGGAATTTGGTTTTTTTGTTTTTATTGTGTGGAGGAGGCGGGCTTTTTCATTGCTTAATAGTTTTCTTAAAGCAGATAAGGCATCAAAGTCAAATTCTTCTTCTGAGCCTGCTAGTTTTTTTCTTAAAGTACTGAAAGCCCCACTTTTCTCGACGAGAACTATCTCTCTTGTCTTTGATTTTTCGGCCATTTTTATTATATAGAGCATAAAATCATTTTTTATGATGCTATGATTTTATCTCTAATCACAAAACTCAAAAACCATACAAGAGTTTCGTGATATATGGTATTCTCTACCATATAAATATCTTTTGGTTTTTTGATTAAAGATATATGTGGTTAAAAATGCCATACATATTTATTTTGGGCTATGGGAGGCTTTAATAGAGTTCCTCTAGGGAAGGTTAAATTGATAAGTAGTAACATAAGATTTATAAACTAAAACAAGGAGATAACAGGGTTTTAGAGGTGATATTAGAAAAATAGGGGAAAGCTTTTTAAAGGAATTAAGATTTTTCGAAAGTATTCCTTGAGTATTGGATTAAATACTCATAGCGGATTGTTTCTAGAACAATCTCCTCTAAGGGGGGCTCCGCGGAGCTGCTAAGGTATAAAAAATGATAAGGAGGTTTAAAAAATATGTTTAATTTTAAAAAACTTGGATCTGTTTTAGCGAGCGCAGCTATGATTGGTTCTACTGCAGGACTTGCTGCAGCGGCAAATTATCCAGCACCATTCGTATCCGGAGGGGCTGCTGACATTGCTGTTGTGTATGGTTCAACTGCAGCGGCTACTGACTTAGTGGCTGTAGCGGATATAACTGCAAACTTGCAAGCTAAATTAGCGGCACAGACAGCTACAGGAGGTACCACATCAGGTACATCTGTTAGTGGAGGAGATTTTGTTAAGCTTTCAAAGACAAGCGATAACATAAATCTTGGAAATGAAGTTGCTAGTGTATTCGGAACAAGCATCGATGATGATGACTTGCCAAACTTGCTTGCAGATGCTGTCTATAGAAACGATGAGAACACAGAGTTTGATTATGAGCAAAAGATAACTTTGCCACCAAACTTTGTTTTGAGTCATTTCACAGATAACAACTTTAACAACGAGGAACCAACAGTTGGTATTAACATTAGTTCAAGTACTAACGTGTTCTTATATACACTTAACTTCATTAATAATGCTGAATCCGATGTAGTCAGTGGAGATTTGGCTGATATTGAAACTACAGATATAACTATGCTTGGAAGAAATTACTTTATCTTTGATGTAGATAACTCTACCTCTAAGATTACTCTTCTTGATTCTGCAAATAGTGGAATTGTTACGCAGGGTGAGACCATTACTATAGACACTGAAGAAGGATTAGAATATGATGTTTCCATTTCATTCATAAGTGGCACTGCGGTGAAACTTGTGGTAAATGGAGAAACAACAAACTCACTTGTTAAGGGAGCAACTTACAGACTGACTGACGATAGCTATGTTGGTATAAAAGAAATCAATAAGCTTGAAGTTTCAGGTGAAGTTGGTACAGTTGAATTTAGTATTGGATCTGGTAAACTAGAGCTTCCAAATGGTAATAACATTGAACTTAATGATGATGCCGTTCAAGAAATAACTTCTTATATAAGAAGAGGAAGTACAAGCGGTGGTAAAGAAACCATTGACAAGATTGAATTGAACTGGACGACGGACAGTGATTCATTCATTGCCCCTCTTACTGACGATGGTCTTGGAGAGCTTTTGATGCCTGGTTTTGAAGTTGTTAAATTCAGTATGGGTGAGTTTTACACGCCTGCAGCTGAAGTTGTGACTGTAAAACCTGATGGAACTACTTCAATAGATCTTACTCTTACATTGAAAGATGGAGAAGTTACTGTCCCTATAATATACTCTGACTCGAATGGATACTTTGTTGGAATTGGTGAAGACGCAAATGACTTATTGGTTACAAGTGGTCTTCGTACAAGCGTTGTCTTTAACGAAACAAAGGGTGACGAATGGCTTGTCGCGTCTTGGAACAGTACGAGTGAAGCTGAAGGATATCTTCTTGATTTCACAAGTTGGAAGAAGGAAAGTGGAATTAACAAGACAACTGTGAGAAAGCTCACACCAGGAACTCCACAGTGGGTAAATGTGTGTGCTGATAGAATACCAGGTGACACTTGTGATATTGGAAGTCTTACATTGACAATTAATAATGTTAGATACCAAGGTAATGAAAAGTCTGTTAATGTTAGTAGTACTCAGACAGGGGCTTCATTCAATAAGTTATATACTGCTGAAGGATTGAGAGTTAACTTACCATACCTTGCTGCGGCTAACACTACGGCACATGGTGCAATTAACTTTACCATGGGAGCTAATGGACATGCATACAATGTTAGTAACTTGCATCACAACAACCAAAGTTGGGGACTTTATTTTGTAGAAGAGAATAAAGATGACAGCATAGATGCTGGAAATGTTTTCAACATTACCCTTAACGACAACTCTGATAAAGAAATTCAGGTTAACTCTATTGACACTCGGTCAAAGAATGAGAAAGAGGTTGAAGATAACAACAACTTGGTTAGTAGAGTGAAGGGAGATCTTGCTACAAAAGTTAGAAGAATTGGAGCTTCAAGTGACCAAAGGTGGGCTGAAGTTACTTATTCTGGAAGTGAATCTTACGGAGACATTTTCTTGACTGTTGAAGGTGCTACACTTACTGATACTGATGGTAGTGATGGTACTGTAACAGAACTTGGAAGTGTTGCTGTATCTGATGGTGAAGTTGATTCAGTATCTGGTAAGAACTTGGTTGTTGTAGGTGGAAGTTGTGTAAATAGTGTTGCTGCTGATTTAGTTGGCGGTGATTACTGTGGAGAAGGCTGGGAAACTGCAACAGGTGTTGGATCTGGTTCATTCCTTATCGAGACATTCGAGAGGACTGGCGGAAAGGTTGCAACTCTTGTAGCTGGTTATAATGCTGGTGATACAACAAATGCTGCAAAGGCGTTAACTACACAGACCATTGATACAGCTGCTGGTACTAAGTACACAGGTAGTACATCAACAAGTGTTACACTAGAGGGTTCAGCTGCTGCGGCTGCTTAAACTTAAAAATTTTTCTTTTTTTCTTTTTCTTTTTTTTACCGGTTAGTTTCGAATGTGAGAAATAGATTTTTAAAGGGAGGTTTATTAAGAAAAGAATGAGAAGGTTGGGAAGTGAAGCTGAGATTGAAAGAAGACGGAAGAGAAATGTTTTAGCTGTTAGTTTGGTTATGCTGTTTCTTTTAGTTATGAGCAGTGTTGGTTTTGCGTTTCTTTCCGGGCCTGGACAGGATGGAACTAATGCAGATGCTGTGGGAAATGCAGATGGGATCTATAATGTAGGGAATAAGTGGGCTTTAGATGTTGGTGAAAACCAAAGAGTTTACTTTCTGAACAGTCCTGAAGAAGTATTAGACATAGAAACAGAGAGCTATTTTACTTTACAGGATTACCATGGGCAAGATGTTTATATTGTTTCTGAAAATTCAGAAGCTACTCAGGAGATTGCAGGAGTTTTAGGTCTTTATGTGACGAGGATGCAGGAAGCTTGTTATGGGACTTGTGAAGCAGACTTGCCTGAGAAAACTTGTGATGATAACTTGATTATATTTAATGAGGCTGAGGAGGATATGATTTATCAAGAAGATAACTGTGTGTTTATAGATGGTGATTTGAAAGCGGTTGATGCTTTTCTTTATAAGATATTGGGTGTGATTTAATAGTATATGGAGTACAGTAAAGTTTAAAACCTTGATTTAGTAGAATAATGGATGGTGAAAAAGGAAGTTTCTGAAAGGGAGGAAAAAATTGAAGAGAAGGAATCTAAAAAGAAAGTGTCCTTGAAGAAGAATAAAGAGTTGTACTTTATTTTTGGGGTTCTGATTGGTTTAATTGTTTTGTTCTTGGCGACGTCTGCGATTTTTAATAGTCTGAATAGTTTTGAATACGAAGGTTTGACATTTACCAAAGAAAAATTTGGAGAGATACCTGTTTATCATCACTATTATTACATTCAGAAAATTACTGGTGGAGTTGTGAACGTTGTAAGTGATGAGATTATAAAGTATAATCTTTTCTTGAGATACGACCCTAGAAAAAATGATGTGCCTATTGAAGGCAGTGAGATTGAATTTGGCTCTTATGAAGATATAATTTATGTTAGTGTTGATGGTTTTGGATTGGAACAGTGTGAGCAGAGCAGTATAGCTGTTTCTAGTTTGTCCAGCTTTTTGACTAACAACTTGCTTAGTGTAAAGGGCGCTACTCCTAGACAAATATTTGCTGAAGTGAACGAGATACCTTATGTTACTTGCGAGACTCATCCAGACAATGTAGTGATACAGGTTCAAGAAGGTGACGAAACTAAAGTTTTTAGCGACGGAAATTGCCATATTATTGAAGCTGCGAATTGTGAGGTATTGCAAGCTGTTGAAAAGTTTGAAGTTAAAGCAGTAGTTGATGCTAAAAGAAGGGGATAATGTTAATTGGATTTTTTCTTTTTAAGAATTATTAGATAGATTAGAATTATTAGAAGGACTAGGAAGAAGATTATCAGAGATATTAGATTGAAGTTTTGTTCTATTATTTGAAGGTTATTCCCAAATAAGAAGCCGAGGTAGATCAGAATGGCTGACCAGATTGAAGCCCCAAGGGCTGTAAAAATTGAAAACTTGAAGAGATTCATTTTGGCAAAGCCTGCTGGGATTGAGATTAGTTGTCTTATTCCTGGGATAAGACGGCCAACGAAAGTTGTGACTTCTCCATGTTTGTTGAAGAAGGAATCCACAGAATCCATTTTTTCGTCATCTAAGAAAAGGAATTTGCCGTATTTTGATATTAGTTTGTTGACTGTTCTTCTTCCAAGATAGAAAGCTAGAGCATAGTTTATTAGGGCCCCTACTAAACTTCCTAAAGTTGCGGCTACCAGTATGAGAAAGAAGGACAACTTGCCTTGTTGAACTAAGAATCCTTGAGGGATTAATAAGAGCTCGCTTGGCCAGGGTATAAAAGAAGATTCTATTACCATCCATATGAAAGTGCCTATATAACCAATTGCTAGGGAAAATTGTAATAATGTGTCAATTGCTTGGGAGAGAAATTCTGGAATCATTTTGATTTTTTATAGAGTTCTTTGAAGTCAGAGTAAATGGGGATTGCTTTGATTTTAAAGATATGTATATTTATGAACCAGAGGATTACAACTAGGACTGTGCTTCCGATGTACCAGACGAATTCATGGGCTAAGTCAAAGTACTGGAAGCCAGACAAGGCTAAGATTGCGAAGAAGAATATTCTCAAGATGTTTAGAATTAAGAAGGATAATAGGAGGAATATGAGGCTGTTTATACGCGTTTTAAGAGGCATGGGTGTCGTTAAATTTAGGATTAAGAGTAAGTAATAGGCTGCGCCTGCGATGCAAGCTGGGATTAAATGGATTAGGATTTGGTTGAAAGAGATGACTGTCGGAGCTACTAAATCTGCGTTGTAGAAGAATTTTAGGAGCCAGAAAACAGGGTAGACTGTTAAAGGTGTGAAGATAAAATAAAGAAGAAAGAGATTTGGAATTGCTATTAAAAGCAAAATTAAATATCTAAAAACCAAAGTCTTTAAGTTAAAATTCATAAGTAAAGAAAGCCAAAGGGTTTAATAAGATTAGCGGTGCGCTAGGGATTATCGGCTAGAAAGTCTTACTGCAACGATTATGATCAATATGATTAAGATCACGTTGATTATTCCGATTACCCAGATAAGTGAGTTTCCGCCTAGGTCAAGTCCAGCAGCGCCTGCGATGTTAACTTGAACTTCTCTTGTTTGCGCTCTGCTTCCTGACTTTGCTTCAATCACGAAAGATTGCGAGCCACTAACATCTGCGTCTACTGTGAATGTTAATGTTATGTCTCTACTTTCTCCAGAGCCAAGTGTAACTAATCTGTCTGAGACTGAGTCTAGAGATGCCCATGATTCATAACCAGTTGCGCCGATTACAAAGTCCATTGAACTATCTTCAAGGTTTGTAACTGTGCTACGGATTATTAATTGCTGTCCAGGCTTTGCGTCTGAAGCAAGTGATGCTGTGATTGCTGCGATTCCGTCTTGCTGTGAAGGAACTCCAGAGCATCCTATAACTGTAAGTGTGATTGGTGTTTCATCTGCTGACTCGTGCTTGAATGTATCTGTTCTACTGTTATAATCGTGTTCTGTTGTAACCCTAAGGGTGTGAGGGCCGTCTGCTAGGCCTTCAGGAACTACAAATGTGAAAGATGCTTTTTCTGTATCTCCTTCGTCAAGATCTTTTCTTATGTCTTGTTCCAAATCAAGGTTGAACTCGTTACTGAACAAGTTTACTCTGAATCTGTCTTCAAGGTTTTCATCTCCAACGTTTACAATGTCGAATGAAACATCGACTGTTTCACCACATGTAACTTGTGATGGGTTTATTCTAACATCGTCAAGTTTTAGGAAGTCTTCTTCATCTTTTTCTTTTTCTATCTTGATAGCTTCAAAAGTTGTATCACTCAAGTCTGAACCTTGATCTACACATTCAACGTCTTCGTTCAAGTCATCGCTGTAAGCTTTTACAACTAACTTGTGGCTTCCACTGTCCATGTCTGATGTTACTAGGAATTCAAATTCAACTGTGTCTTCATCGTCTTCATCTAAGTTTCCGAAGTCGATTTCTTCTTCATCTGTGTTTTGGAAGTCTAAGTCGCCAGTTACATCTTTTCCACTGTTGTCAAATAATGCGATTTCTACAAAAATATCATCAACATCTATGTTATCTAAACCTGTGTTTTCTATTTCAACTTCAACTGTGATTCTGTCAAGTAATTTCCATTCGTCGTCTTTACCGTCGCCTTCGTTGTTTACTTTGAAGTCTTTTATTTCAAGATTTCCGCCAATTGTTCCTGAGGAACAGAATGTTTTTTGGATTGAGAACGAAGCAGTAGATTGGACATTGTTTGATCCATCTGCTGTGATTGTTATTGCGTTAGAACCAAAGTCAAGTTCTGAGTGTGTAACGCTTGGTGTTACTATCACAGATTCTGAGTTTCCTGCTGAAACTGTTACTTGGTCTTCAGAGAGTGTTACTGCGAAATCTGATGTTACAATCAAATCCACTGTAACTGGTGTGTTTCCTGTGTTTTCTACTACTAATGTTCCAGTTTCGTCAATCATTAGTTTACCATCTGATGGTGTTGTTGAGAGAGAGTATGATGTTTCGTCATTTATAGGAACTGAGAATGAGAAGCTTACTGGGTTTCCTGTACCTGTTGGGTCTGCTACGATTGTTCCAGTGATTGAACCTGACTTGTGATCTGGGAAAGAAACTGTTGCTGTAACTGATTCTGTTACTGGTGTTGTTGAACCATCAGCAATGTTTGAAAGGTCGAAAGATACTGAACCAGATTGAGAAACTGAAGATCCTGACCAATCAATTCCAGATGATTGTCCAGCGTTTGTCAAATCGAAAGTGACTGCAAAAGAACTTGCATCATGGTTAACAGATGATGGAACATTAGTGTTTGAAATTGATAAAGAAGCCGCACTTACCAACGCGATTGAAAGAATCATTGCGAACAAACCGAGTGTGAAAATTTTTGTCTTCATTTTTTTGTTGTAACTTTGGAATTACTATAGTATTTAAACTTTTCGTTTTTTTAGTAATTTTTGATGATCTGTTAAATTTGAGAAGATTTAAATAAACTATGCTTCTCTAATATATATAATTGAGGAGAATGGTTTTATGCCAATAAAAGCAAGGGAGAATTTGATTGGTGCGTGGGCTTTTCTAATTGGGGTTGTGCTGGCTGTTGTCGTCGGTGTTTTTGCTGGAAGTAATATTAACCCAGTCATCTTAGGGATCTTGGCCTTGCTCGGTGTTGTTGTTGGATACTTTGTTTCTGAAAAAGATATTCAAACTTTTCTTTTGGCTGCTGTGTCTTTAGTTATTGTAAGCTTCGCAGGAATTCAAGGTTTGGTTTTAAGTGCGGCTGTTTTGGGCGTGGATATTGGAAGAATTATTAGTTCAATTTTAGGTGCGCTTTTGGTTTTGTTTGTGCCTGCTACAATTATAGTTGCTTTGAAAGTTGTGTTCTCGATTTCTAAATCTTAGATAGATATTTAAGCTGGGGAGTTTGTTTTAGAGTTATGATTATTAATGTTACAATGGGTCGAAGGTCGCATGGAAGGCATGTTGAAAGTGTTTGGGGAGTTGATGTGAATGGAGATCCTGATTATTTTGATTTAAGCTCTGATGAAAGAAGAAGGTTATCTGGGTTACCTATTGTGACTTTTTTTGGTGGTGTGAGGCATAAATTAACTAGAAGAAGGGTTCCTTGTTTTTATACACCTTTTACTCTTTATACTTATATTGAGGCAGGGATTTAGTACAAATATAGGACGTCCTATTATATAGGATTTTATAAGAAGCTTACAAATCCTTTTGCTAATAGTAAGAAGGCGGCTGTCCAGAGTAGGATTGAGAAGGGGAGTGTGAAGATTGATACTAATAATAGGGCTGCGCTGAAAAGATCGATTGCTGATAAGATGTCTCCTGTTAGTATGAACATGCCCTTTAATAATAGGAAGCCTGCGAAGAATAGTGTTATTTGGAGTAAAGGAGTAATTCCGAATATTAGGGATAGGAATACCATTGATGCGAGTATGTCGAGGCCTCCGAGGATTTTTACTAAAACCATTTGTTTATTTGAAGAAGAGGGTTAATAATTATTTCTGTTCTATATATAATAGGACTAGTTGCCTTGGCCGATAAAATCAGTTTTTTCCTTCTTTTCTGTCTTCACTGGGGCTCTGTGGATTTCCGCGAAGCTTGGTGTTGCTATGATTGTATTGTCGCCGAAGCCTGCGATTGAGCCTTCAAGAGCTTCAACTGTTTTCTTGACTTTTGCAACTGCCCTCTTTAGTTCTATAACATCTTTTGTCTTTAGAGGTTTTATATCGATGACTGCGATTGAATTGCCATCTCTTAGGGCTGTTAGAATTTCATTGATATCATCAAATTGTTTTAGCATGAATGGTTTAACCATCACCTTGTTTTCTTCTGGCGCGCCAGCGTCGAAATCTATCTCGAGGTATTCTTCATCGTCTTCCTCTTTTCCAAGAAATTTTTTGAAGTCAAAAGCCATGTTAAAATTGAGTTAGACATGATATTTAAAGATTTTGATAGTGCAATACTTACTTTTTGCCTTGCTTTGGAACTAAGGATTTTCTTAATTCTTCTGCTTTTGATTCGATAAGGGTTTGTTGCTTTTCTATCGAGGAGACTCTGAGGTCTAAGAGTTTCTTTTTTTCTTCAAGTTCTTTCTTTAAATTATCTGGAGATGATTTTATCATTGCTCCTGAGATTATTTTGTAGACATCGTCCTTGGCTGTTTTTAATTCTTCTAATGCGTTAAGAACTTCATTTAATTCTACTTGGATTGCTTGCTTTTGAGCTAGTAAAGGTTGGATGTTTTGTTCCAACATTTGCAGTTCTTGTATTGCTTGTGTGTTATCTTCTTCTGCCATTTTATTCTGCCTTTAATTTGACTATTTGTGTTCTAGGTTTGTAGAAAATCTTTGAGCCACAGTGAGGGCAAACGAACCTTTTCTCTAGTTGTTTAGATGATATTGTTTTCTCGCAATGAAAACATTTGTATTGTGCCATGGTTATTATTGGAAAAAGTGATTATTTAAGTTTAACGGCTGTTCCAAACGCTAAAATTTCTGCGGAGCCTGCCATTACCATGGATGTCATGAATCTCATTCCTATGACTGCGTCAGCCTTTTTATCAATGGCTTCGTTTACCATTCTATTGTAAGCTTCTTCCCTTGCTTGTGCTAGTAAATCTGTGTATGATTTTATTTCTCCACCGACGAGATTTTTGAAACCAGCTGCTATGTCTCTACCAACGTTTTTTGCTCTAACTGTGTTTCCTTTTACTACGCCCATGATTTCTTTGACCTTTTTCCCTGGGACTTCTAGTGATGTTGTTACAATCATGTTATACCTTATTTCCTTTGTTTTTTATTTGTTTCGGATTTAATTGGTTCTACGTATTCTTGTTTTCTTAGAGTTAATAGTATGACTAGACCTATAATTATTGCAGGGATTGCATATATTAATAGGAAGAAGGGAGAAAATACTGAGATAATTGCTAAAATGCTTCCACCTACTAAAAGAACGATTCCGGCTGCTACTGCAAACTTATCAATTCCTTGCATTTTCTTCCTCTAGGTAATATGCTGGGCCTGCGAATATTTTTCCTGTTTTGACGCATTTCCAGATTCCGGCTGCTAATCTTACTGCTCGGCCTGTTGGATGATGAGGAGACTTCTGAGTTTTTCTTTGCTGAGATTCTATTTTGTTATAGGTCTTCCTAACACGAGTTCCGTAACCGGCTCGGTATTTTCCCATTGCTTTGATCTTTTTTGTTTTTGATGCCATTGTTATTTTATCTTTAGGACGGTTTAAAAACCTATTGCATTTTAATTATTTCAGCGTCGTTTGTTTCTGTATTATAAATCGCTATACTTGGGCCTGTTTTTCTTGCCATTAATTCTCCTGCATTTAATAGTAAGGTATTATTAATCTTCTTTTTGTCTGCTTCGTGATTATGGCCGTAGAAGACAGCATCATATTTTCCTGTTGAGGCAAGGGCTTCTGCTAATTCTGGATAATGATTAACTGCTATTTTCTTTCCGTCAAATTCTAATTCTGCTATGTCTCCATGGAAGTTAATTCCTAATTCTTTGGCTCTGTTTGGTGTTAGAAAGCGATCGTCGATATTTCCGAAAACACAATGGACTTCACCATCGAATTCTGCTAATTCATTCATCATGAAAGGTGCGCAGAAGTCTCCACAATGAATTATTGCTTTAGCATCTTGTTCTTTGAATATCTTTAGTGCCTTTTGTGTAAGTTCTATTCTGTCATGGCTGTCTGTTATTATTCCGATTTTCATTTTAAAGAGGTGTGTTTATACGATCCTGTCTCTGACTCACTCTTGCTCGAGGACTCCCTACGGTGAGCAGAGATGGGGATACCCGGATTTGAACCGGGATCGCGAACTCCCAAAGCTCGAATCATAACCAGGTTAGACCATATCCCCAATGTAAATAAATGAGAATGAGGGTATTAAAAGATTGCTATCGCAATCTTTAACTCTCGCTTTAAGAGGTAAATCTTCGAGTTATAAGGCTTATTCCTTCGGCGGTTCTTCTTTTGGCGCTTCTGTGCCTTCTGCTGGTGCTTCTCCTTCGGCAGGTGCTTCGCCCTCTGCTCCCTCTTCAGTTTCTCCTTCCTCTCCTTCGGCTGGAGCTTCTTCGCCCTCGGCTCCTTCGCCGGCTTCTGCCTTGGCTGCCTTAGCTAACTTAGCTGCTTCTTCGGCCGCTGCAGCTTCTTCCTCCGCTTTCTTCTCTGCCTCTTGCTTTGCTAATCTGATCTTGAAGAATTTTTCTAACTTGGCTTTCTTTTCTGGAGACATTTCTGTTCTTTCTTCAGAAATTTCTGTATCATAAGTTCCGTCGTTAATTTCCTCTTGGACTTTAGATGGTTCTTTATTGTCAATTAAGATTCCTAAAGACTGGCAAGTTCCTACAACTAATTTTAGGGCTGCCTTTGTGTCTTTTGCTAAGAGGTCTGGAGATTTTGTTTTTGCAACTGAGATTAAAGATTCGATTGATATGTTTCCGACTTTGTATTTATGGGCTTCTCCTGAGCCTTTTTCTAAGTTGAGTTCTTTCTTTAATAATCCTGATACTGGAGGTGAGGAGACTTCAATTTCGTAAGATTTTGTTTTAGGATCTACATCTAATTCTACTGGGACTGTCATTCCTGCGAAGCCTTTTGTGGCGTCGTTAACGTCGGTAATTACTTTTCCTAGGTTGATTCCCATTGGACCTAGCTGCTGAGCTACTGCTGGACCTGGTGCCATTTTTCCGCCTTCAACTAATAGTTTTACTTTCATACTATATCTCCTAAGATGCTTTTGTCTCCTTGTTCATCTTCTTCCTCGGAATCTTCGATTTCGGAATCCCCAGGCTCTTCTTCTGAGTCAGATTCACGCCTTATAACCTTTACGTTATCCATTTTTACTGTAACTGGGATTGGAACGGACGCACCTAATAGAGATACGACTAATTCTCCTTTGGCTGTGTCGATTCTTGTGACTTTTGCTTTTTCTCCTTTGAATGTTTGTCCGATCATTTCGACGATATCTCCAACTTCTATATTGAAGTCTTCAATGGTAGGTTCGAGCATGTTTTTAATTTCTTCATATGGGACTGTCTTTCCGATTATGCCTTTTACGTATGGTAAGTTGAAGGCTGCTTCTTCTGCGGTTTCTCTGTCGACAGCTTCGAGAATTATATATCCTTTTAGTCCGTGAGGTCTAACGACGGAGAAGACATTGATTTGTTTTTTGACAGCTCTCTGGCTAATCATTTCGACTGCTCTGTCTTCTTTGTTTGTGGTTACTTTTATGATAAAGATTGCCATTGTTATAATGTGAGGCTTCCGACCTCCCAAATGCATCAAAAGAAAAGTCTTTTTCAATCTTTTGATACAGCTCCGACTACTTCTTAATATCTTAGAAGTAGATGATAATGTTAAAAACAACGGCTTTTTAAATTTAGCGGTTAGATGTAATATTCTGGTTGTCTGCTTAAAGTTATTTTTTCTAGGAGGGATTGAGCTTGTTGTCTGAAAGATTCGAAGTCTTTATCCTTGGGCCAGTTGTCTATTATGTATTTGTCATCTTTAATATTTGTGACTTGAATTTTTGAACCATTATTGTATGAGATTGCTGCTTTTCTGACGCTATGTAACTCACCAAAATCTCCCATGAGGAAACAGTCTGATTTTATTTCAAGATATGAAGAGATTATTCTTAGAACAAGAGTAATATCATATTGGCCATCCCAAGGGGAAGTAACATCTTTTAATTCTAATTCGTGGGGCATTAAACTGAAAGTTTTTTTGGTTAATAAGGATTATTGTTCTGTAAGATATATTATTCATCTAGTTTGGAAAGGTATTCTTTTATTCTTTCGACTGTTTGAGGGATTAGGAAAGATTCTATTTTGGATTCAAAGAGTTCTGAAAGTGGGGCGAATTCTGACATTCTGTATTTATTTTCTTGTTTGTCGACAAACATTGAATCTCTTAATCTTTTTAATTGACGTCTGATGTTTGATTCTGCTAAACCATTGGAGTCTTTTCTTATTTTTTGGATTTGATCTCGGATTTCAAAAGATGAAAGCCAGGATTTTCTTTTTCTTGATTCTTCTAAGACTAATAGTAAGTCAACGACAATGTCTCTTGAATCTCCAGGTTGTAAAAGACCGAGGGAGAGGCAGACTTTTCTTACTAATTCACGTTTTGGAGAATCATATGGCTTTTCGTATCTTCTTAATGTAATTTCACCTAAAGGTATGTCTCTTGGCATGATAGTTATTGTACAATAATAGTTATAAAGATAATGATTCTCTGTTTTTCATGGAGCTAGTTGTTTTTGTTGGAGAAGATAAGGAAACTTGGGGACAAGTGAAGGGTGTTATGAATAATTCTGATTGTGAGAGGATTTTTTTGGTGAAGGATAAGGGGACGAAGGGATTTCCTGAGAATAGTAAAACGGATACGATTGATGTTGATTGCGGGAAGCCATTGTTGGAATTGAAGACAGAAATTATGGATAAGTTGAAAGGGAAGTTGAAAGGTGATTTTGAAGTTGCTTTGTCAATTGCTTCTGGGAATGGGAAGGAGCATATGGCTTTAATCTCGGCTTTGCTAGAAACCCCGGTTGGTATTCGATTAGTAGTGTTTACGCAGAAAGGGATTGAGTTTGTTAACTAGAAAAAGATAGTGACCCACTTAACCATCATGGCTGCTATTAGTAATAAGATTAGGATTGTTGAGATCTTGAATGCTTTTTCCCCGATTTTTTGAGAGCCTGTTAGGCCCCAGATTGTTAGAAGGAAGAATCTTCCACCGTCGAAAATTCCTAGAGGAAGCATGTTAATTAGAGCTACTGAAATGCTGATTAAGATTGTCCACCAAAGCAAATCGTAGATGAAGATGCCGAAGTCACCTAATGAGGATTTGTAATAAGTTAGTGGGTCTTTAATTTCTGATACCCAAGAATAAAGAGTTCCCATGATTCCTTTTGAAGATGGGGGAATGACTCTTGTGCCTAGGAAAGTTTGTCCATCACGTTCTGCTAGTTCGAGATCATAAGATATTGGGTTTTCATTTTCAAGTTCTGTTGTTATTGTTACTGAATCTCCTGGAGAATATTTACCTATTTCTTCCGAGAGTTCTTGGAAAGATGTGACTGGGACACCGTTGAAAGTTGTTATAGAGCCTTTGAGCTGTGCTTGATAAGCTGGAGAGTTGTCGAAGGCAAATAGATGAGTTAGTTCATTGTCTAAAGTTTGTTGTATTAATGCAGGGTTTGCGAAATATGTTTGGCCTTGATATGTTATTTCGATTAGTTCTTTATCTAATTGTAAGTCGCTTGGGAGTTCAACATCTGAAGCAGGCAAGACTGAAGTTGCGTATGTATTGAAGTTAACTCCTGCTGGAACGAAGGCTGTTATGAAGAATATCCATAGAAGGATGGCAAAGAAGATTGCTGTTAAGACATTCGCGAAAGTTCCTGCTGCTAGTAGAGATAATTGTGGAAACTTCTTGGCTTTTACCATGTCTTTTTCATCTTGTTCGACAAAGGCTGCTAAAAATGGACCTAGGAAACCGAAGCCAGTTGATTTGATTCTGATTTTGTTTAAACGAGCGAAGATTCCGTGGGCAAATTCGTGAGGTATTGCAATTATTGCTATAATGACAATCCAATATGTGAAATAGAATGGAGGTAGGAAGTCTAAGTTGAATAGTTCTGGGAGGTAAGGGATTAGAGGGAGGATGACTGGGACCTTTACAGCTTCAGCGAGATATGGGGATGTGATGTAATCGTAGCCGAGTTTTCCTATTAACCAGACGACCAAGATCATTAAAGTATATCCTGAGAGGATTACTACATATTGTAAGGCTTTGAGAGTTTTTGGGAATTTTTTTGATGTCCATTCAATAAACTTTAATCCAATGCTTGTTCTGTAAAGATAAAGGATTCCTTCTCTTTTTAGATTGCTTTTTCTAGTGTAGAGAAAGATGACGACTGCTAGGGTAAACAGTACTAAGAATGCTATGTCGTAAACGTATAATGAAACCATCTTTTCAAATGTTTATTTCTTTCTGACTGGTCGGAAGGCTCGGCCTCCACACCTCGGACAACGGACTTTACCTGTGATTACTTTTATTGCTTGTGTACGAACTCTCTTAGCGCATTTTTTACAGACGAACATGTTCGCGAAAAGTCTGTGTTGTGCTACTGGGATTTTAGTTGCCATTATAGGACCCTCATTATGACTTTCTTACCTTCGATGTCCCAGTATTCAACTTCTTTTTCTGGGGCTAAGGAATCTTTGAGTTCTTCTGCGAATGGTAAGTCAATGGTTTCGTAGGATTCTAAGTCCATTACTGAAGCTGATTTGTCTGAGACTGATAAGACTTGTGCTTTTTTCTTTTCTACTAGAGGTACATCAAAGCGCTCGTGGCCTGGAACTGCTAGAACTTTCTTTCCTTTTGTGATTGGGTTTACTGCTTCGATTCTGCATTTGGCGTGACCGTGCTTTCCTGTTTTTGAAATGTCGTTGGATCTAATATTATAGGGTTCTCCGTCAATTAATATCATAGAGCCAGGCTTTGCTTGTGTTGCTTCAATAATCTTTAAAACCATAAATGATAATGAAAAGAAGGTTTTATAAAGATTTTGTAAACAGTATAATCACTTTTTTCTTGCAATAGTTAGTATTAATGAAGAATTTGGTTTGTATTTCTTACCAGACATATCCAAGAATTCTACTACCTGGGAACCATTTTTTTCAAGTATTCTCTTTAATTCCTTAGAGGAGTATATCTGTAAATCCCAACTTTCCTTGAAGATCATCGGTTTATCCAATCCTTTTTGAACGTAGATCTTTTGGTTCATGGTAAGTATCTTTTTTTTCTTATCCATTTTGTTATTGTTGAACCTGACAAATTTTGTATCGTTAACTTCTTTTGCAAAATCAATGAATTCGTGCTTAATGAAATTTTTTTTCATATAATCATAGCAGAAGATATCAAAGATATACAGGCCTTTGTCGTTTAAGTTTTTTCCAATGTTTCTAATTGCTTTTTCAAAATCTTTTCTTGACAAATGACCTATTGCATTGAATATAGAAATTACTGCGTCAAATTTCCCGTATTTTGAGGTTCTTATATCTCCTTTTCTGAAATCAACTTTCTTAAATTTGGATCTTGCAATCTTTATCATTTGAGCATTATAATCAGAGGCCTTAACTTTCAAACCTTTTTTGTGTAAGAACCCTGCTTGAACTCCTGTTCCGCAAGTCATGTCAAGAATACTTTTGACATTATGCTTCCTTAATATCTTAAGTAAAACTGGGTTGAACGATTCTATGCTTTCTACATTTTCAAGTATGTCATAGTACTTGGCTAACCTTGAATAATTATAATCTTTCATTCATTAAGGTGTGGAATTTTATTTATAATGGTTTCTAAAATCTTTTTGGGAAGGATTTTTAAAGGTATTTTTTCTGAGTGGAAGATGGTAAAGACAAAGAAAAAAGACTTACCAGTCATTTCTGAAGACAAGACAGTTAAACGAAATGACTTCATAGAATTGCAATTTACTGGCTATGCTAATGGGGAAGTTTTCGATTCGAATGTTCCTGAGGAATTGAAGAAGATTAATCCGGAGGCCAAGGTGCAAAAGACAGTTATTGTTATTGGAGAGAAGATGGTTGTTGCTGGGCTTGATAAAGACCTTGAGGGTAAAGAGATAGGGAAGAAATATGAAGTCGAGATAAAGAAAAAAGATGCATTTGGAGATAGGAAGAGGGAGTTAATTAGGACAATTCCTTTGAATGCTTTCAAGGAAAAAGACGCTCAACCTAGGGTTGGAATGGTTTTGACTTTCGATAATGCGATGGCTAGGATAATTGCTATTTCGGGAGCGAGAGTTATTGCTGATTTTAATAATCCTTTGTCTGGGAAGGATTTGAAGTATGTTTATACAATTGTTCGGAAAGTTGATGATGATAAAGAAAAGGCAGAGGCTTTATTTGAGAATTATTTGAGGTTTGTGCCGGAGATTGAAGTTAAGGAGAAGGTTATTGCTAAAGGTCCTAAAGAACTTGAACCTGTCATTAAACAATTGAATGATAAATTTAAGGATTTGATTGGGAAAGAGCTTAGTTTTAGTGAGAAGAAAGGTGAGGCAAAATCACAATAATCCTTATAAATTGATTAAAGCTAGTTCTGAGATGGCAGAAGGGGAAGTGCAAACTCAAGTTGATATTAATAATCCTGCTGAGTCTGGGCAGGATGTAGATATTCCAGAGCATCCGCATGAAGGGGCTAATAGTGAGATTGATCATGAACTTGAAGGACTTTTGCAAAAGCAGTCGGCTCGTGTTAAAGTGATTGGATGTGGTGGGGGTGGTGGGAATACAGTTACGAGGATGAAAGAGATTGGGATTAAAGGTTGTGAGATTTTTGCTGTGAATACTGATGCTCAAGATTTGTTGTATACTAATGTTGATACAAAGATTTTGATTGGCCGTGAATTGACGAATGGGCTTGGGGCTGGAAGCAATCCTAAAATTGGTGAACAGGCTGCGAAGGAATCGGAGCAGGAGCTTAGAAAGAAATTGGCTGATAGTGACCTTGTGTTTATTACTTGCGGACTTGGAGGGGGGACAGGGACAGGAAGTGCCCCTGTGATTGCAGAGGTTTCTAAAAAGCAAGGGGCTTTGACAATTGGAGTTGTGACTTTGCCATTTACTGTTGAAGGACAGAAGAGGATTGAGAATTCTCAATATGGTTTGGAGAAGCTGGCTTCGATTGTTGATACTTTGATTGTTATTCCTAACGATAAACTTTTGGAGCTTGCTCCTGAACTGCCGATGCATACTGCGTTTAAAGTTGCTGATGAAATTTTGACTAATGCTGTTAAGGGTATTACTGAACTGATTACTAAAGCTGGATTGGTGAATTTGGATTTTGCCGATGTGAAAGCTGTTATGAGCAATGGAGGAGTGTCTTTGATTGGGATTGGTGAAAGTGATACGCAAGATAGGGCTAAGGAAGCTGTTGAGAAGGCTGTCAGTAATCCTTTGCTTGATGTTGATATTGCGAATGCGAACGGGGCTTTGGTTTATATGGTCGGAGGGAATGATATGTCTTTAGATGAATACAAAAAAGTTATGGAGATAATTGGAGAGAAAGTTTCTCCTGATGCTAAAATTATTTCTGGGGCGCAGATTTCTGCTGACATGGAAAATGCGATTAAGATTTTGCTGATTGTTACTGGAGTTAAGAGTTCTCAGATTTTAGGGAGTGAGATTGATGTTGGGAAGACAGAGCAGGGGGCTTTGGAGGAAGAGCTTGGGATTGATTTTGTGGATGAATAATAATGGATGAAAGACAAAGAGAATATGCAGATGAATTATCAGATGCTAAAGTTTGGATGATAAGTCACGAAGAAGGAGTTGAGGGGGTGAATGTTAGAGTTCAGTATAAAAAAAATATGGGAGGGGGCTTTGGAAATATTGTTCAATATCCTGGTTTGGAAATTGGAGAACGTGATATAATGGATATGTTTGAGTATGCTGCAAGTCATAGGAAAGATCCAATTATTACGAGAAGTCTTAGGAGAAATCTTAAGATATTAAGACATGAAGTAAGATCTGCTCATGGTGGATTCTATGGTGCTATAAGCCGTGCTAAAGTTTGGATGGCTGTTGATCCTTTGGCTGCTTAGTGAATATTTAAAAAGATGTTTTTGTGAGAAGAGAAATGAGAGTTAAGAGGGACTTAAAGTGTGCGAGAGATTATTTTTGGTTTTCTGGTGGTGATCTTAGCGATTCTGCTAAAGCGATAGGAGGCACCTATTTTTTACTGTATGGAGGTTTATATGGAGCGTCTAGGATTTGGCCAGGGATATTGGTTGAAGGTGTTGATGCTTCTGGACCTTTGATATGGGGACTCATTGGATTGGGTACATATGGATTGGGAGTAGGGGGAAGTTACATATCTGGGAGAAGGGAAATTAGAAGAGAGTTAGAATATACAAGACGACGGAAATTAGAGCGTTCAATCTGGAGAAGACTGGAAGTCTAGAAAAACTGAAGTTTTAAAAAGCTGTTTTTTGTAGGATAATTATGGTATGGGCGAAAATAAAATCATTTGTGATTCAATCGAAAAGGGTTTGGCATGTTTTGCGAAAACCGAGTAAATATGAGTTTAATACTGTTGCAAAGGTTTCTGCTCTTGGGATTTTGATAATTGGTCTTGTTGGTTTTATTATTTCTAATTCGATGAAATTTGTCGAGAGGGTTTTTGGTTAGATATTAAAGATGAAAAAGAGGGTTATTAGAACGATTTCTTACAAGAGGATGTTTTGTACTAACTGCACGGCTTGGAAATGGATTGAGAAAAAAGATGAGAGGGTTACGCAGTGCAAAATTTGCAGGGAAGAGATGGCAGAGTTGAAAGGGTAAGGTTTTTAAATGGGGGATTTCTGTGATAATTGTCGATTAACTACGTCCTGTTGTCATAAGATTCTATGGGCAAGAGGCATTACGTAGGAGGCATAAATGAAACTGGAAGAAGGATTAGCAGAACTGAGAAAGAATAGTAAAGAAAGAAAGTTTGATCAAAGCGTAGACTTGATTGTGAATTTTAAAGGTGTCGACGGGAGAAAGGATAATATTAATGTTATTGCGGAGGTTCCTCATAAGCTTAAGGATAAGAAGGTTTGCGCGTTTTTGGCGAAGAAGACTGATAAGGTTGATGTGATTACAGAGCCTGAGTTTGCGAAGTACAAAGATAAAGGTGAGCTTGCGAAACTTGTTAAGGAATATGATTTCTTTATTGCTTTTGCTGGGCTGATGCCAAAGGTTGCTACTACATTTGGTAAGGCGCTTGGGCCTGCTGGAAAAATGCCATCGCCACAGTTGGGAATTTTGCCTCAGGAAAATGATGAAGCGATTGAGAAAGTTTTGGAAAAAATTAGTAAGTCTTTCAAGATTAGGGCTAAGGAAGCCAGTATTAAGTTGAGTATTGGAAAAGAGAAGATGAAAGATGAAGATATTGTTGAGAACGTTAAATCTGTTTATACAGCGATTGTTAATGCCTTGCCTACGAAGAAGGAGAATGTGAAGAACGTTATGATTAAGTTCACTATGGGTAAGCCTGTGAAGGTGGAGGTTAACTAAGATGTCAGATGAAGTAAAGCCAACGGCCGAAGAAGTAATTAATGATAAAACCGAAAAGGGTAATGAGGTTATGGAAGGTGATGGAGATAAAGGTAAGGAGAAGAAGGTAGATAATGATACGAAAAAAACTCACGTGTCCGAGGAGAAGAAGAAGCTTGTTGTTGAGTTAGCTGATAAGATCAAGAAAAGTAAGACGATTTTGCTTGCGTCTATTAAGGGTTTGCCTTCGAGTCAGTATAATCAGATTAAGAAAGATTTGAGAGGGAAGGTTGAGATTAATGTTGCAAAGAAGAGTTTGATGTTTAGGGCGATTGGAACAATTGAGAAAGGTAGTTTGCAAAATTTGAAAGAGCATATTGGAGCGGATGTGGCTGTTTTGTTTTCTGACATTGATGCTTTTGAATTGTCTGGGATGTTGAGTGAGAATCAGAGCTCTACTAAAGCAAAGGCTGGAGATATTGCTCCGGAAGATATAGAGATTGAGCCAGGGCCAACTGAATTAATGCCAGGGCCTGATATTTCGGGGCTCAGTAGTGTTGGATTGAAGGTGGCTGTTGAAAATGGAAAGATCGCGATTAAGAAAGGGGCTACAATTGTTAAGGAGGGAGAAGTTATTGATGAAAATATTTCTGGTGTCTTAGGGAAGTTGGGAGTTGAGCCTATGAAAGTTGGCTTTGTTCCACTGGCTGCTTATGACTCTGAGGCCGATAAGATTTATGAGAATATTAAAATTGATAAAGAAGGAACTTTGGAGGCTTTGCGCGAAGCGATTGGTAAATCTAAAGGGTTTGCTATTGGTGTTGGTTATGTTGTTAAAGAGACAGTTGGATTTTTGATTGGGAAGGCTGGGGCGGAGGCGGGGGCTTTGGAGAAAGTTGTTGGGGCTGCAAAGCCTGCTGAAGAAGAAAAGCCAGCAGCCGAAGGTGGTGAGGGGGAGAAGGAAGAAGAAGAAAAGCCTGCAGCCGTTGATAATGAAAAAACAGAAACCGAAAAAGGTAATGAGGTTATGGAAGGTGATGGAGATAAAGTGAAAGAGGAGAAGAAGGAAGAGGAAAAAACTGAAGATGCTAACAATGATAAGGGAGGAAACGCGTAATGGAATACATATATGGGGCCTTGCTCTTGCATAAACTTGGGCAGCCTGTGAACGAAGAGAACTTGAAGAAAGTTATCTCCGCGACGGGTGTTGAAGTTGATGAATCTAAAGTTAAGACAATGCTTGCAGCTTTGCAAGGTGTTGACATAGATAAAGAGCTTGAAGGCGCTAGTGCTGTAGCAGCAGCTCCTGCTAGTGGAGGAGCAGAAAGCGGCGAGAAGAAGGAAGAAGAAGCCGAGGAAGAAGAAAAGCCTGCTGAATCAGCTGCTGGATTGTCAAGCCTGTTCGGATAAATTTATTTAATTTTTTAATTCGAACAGATTTTGTTAGTTTGGGATAGTTCTGGTAATAAATTGTTACTTTTAAGTTAGTACATATAGAAAGGTTTAAATATGGCTCTTAATCTGGATTTTTATGATAAGAGCAATAAAACAACCTGAAGATAACGGAAGAGATGAGTTATTTAGTGATATTTATATTTCTGGAAATGGAGGAGTAAGTCCATTAGTAAAGCGTATTAGAAGAGATAATGGTTCTTATGATGGACCTCATGGTTTAATTGAAGTTAATCTTGAGACAGGTCCTGAAGGTAGAATAGTTGGATCATCAGAGTAGATTTCTAAAGGTTTATAAGGCGTTTTTGTTAATTAAATCTAAGATTTGCCGACGTTGGGCAGTGGTCGCCCGGCAGGCTTGAACCCTGCTTTCCGTTAAGGATATGAAGGTTCGATTCCTTCCGTCGGCGTAGCAAAACCTTTCTACAAGAAAGGTTTCCGCTGGCTTCCAAAGAGTATGATAGGAATCCTTCGGATTCCTGTTAGCGTTCTCACTATAAATTGAATCATCTTAATACGCATTCATAGAATTACTAATAAAATAAAAATAAAAATTATTATTCAGCTTAATTAAGCAGCTGGTGTTTCTTCGCCTTCGTCGCCAGTTGGCTCAGGTGCAGGCTCTCCGCCTTCGTCTTGCATTTTTTTAATCCTCTTGTTTAGTTGGTAGAGTGAATAAGGTAGTGTTTTTAAAGATTGTTGTTTTGTGGAGGCAATCTTTAACTCTCGCTTGAGGTATAGGGCTTAGAGATTGAAAATCTCTAATCCATTCAACTCTTACGAGTTGAAGTCTTCGAGTTTAAAAATTTGGATGATAATATTTTATATAGTGAACTTGTTTAGAGGGATTGCGAAAAGATGGCACAGAAAAGTTTATAAGTGATTTAACATTTAGTGTACTGAGGAAGAGGAGATATACGGTTGCTCTGAAAAGAGTGTGATTGCATCAGCCTATGTCAAGTATCTTGAGTAATGTGGTGACTGGACTATAACTCCCCATATGAAACTTATGCTTGTTAAGCTTGTATGTGGCGCGAAAAAGTTAACATCCAATTTCAAGAAGTTAGATTGAATTGATTTTGTTTGGATACTCTTTCACCGGGTCCAGTTCTTTTCTTTCTCAACCTTTTAAAATGGCAAAGAAAAAAGTGAAAAAAGAAGCTGTGAAAAATACTGGTAGACAGAAAAGCAAAGGCTCAAAGGCTTCTAAAGTTAAGAAATTAATTAAGCTTGCAAAATCCAAGAAGAGAGGTTCTAGAAAGAAAAGGGAAGTTAAGAAAGGATCTTCTGGAAAAAAGAAGAAGAAAAGTTCTAAAAAATAATAGGTTGGCAGATTTTTATAGTGCATAAGAATAAAAAAATTATTCCATCATCTTTAATTCTCGCTTAGAAATCTTTAGAAAGAATATAAAAGAGGCAAAAACCGAAGTTCCTACCTCTCACTCAACCGAAGTTGAGCAATTTATTGAAGTTTTTGAGATATTTAAAGGTTTTGGAAATGTTTAAATACGTATAAAATAGTATATGTACGTATGAAGAAAGGTAATGATAAGTTAACTATATCTGTAGATAAGAGGATTAAAGATTTGTATAAGAAGTTCTGTGAGGAAAGAGGGTTACAAATTGGGAAGCAGTTAGAGATATTTATGAAAGAAGAATTGAAAAGGGGGCGAAGAAAATGAGAAAGTTAATATTTAGTTTGATAATTGGAATGTTTTTTGTAGCTGTTGTTAGTGCTAATTTTGCATATTACGATCCAACGTCAGATGTTACAACTAATTGGGATGAAGGGACTGGTATTACATTTGCTGAAATAGATGATGCTACTAGACAACCAACCGCTCCTGCTGTTACGACATACGTGGCCGATAATACTCAAGGAGCAGATGGCGTTTCAGAATTTAACTTTGATGCTGTGACTGAAACACCTGATAATATGACTCTTTGGATTTATACTGCTACTGGAGGAAGTTGTAGCTATAATTTCCTTTTACAACAAAGTGCTGCGACAAGATGTTCTGACACTATTGCAGGGGGATTGCTGCAGGCTGGCAATCTTGTACTTGGGCTAGTCCTAGTGGAAGTTATACTGGAATGACTGTGGAATTAAGCAGTGTGAGTAAAGGTGCTGGAGGACATTCTGATTGTACTGTTTATGAAGCTTATCTTGAAGTTGATTATACTGTAAATAATGCTCCTAATATGAGCAATATTTCTGCTTCGCATGTTGTGATAAAAGGCGGAAATATAATAACTGTTTATACCAATAGCACAACTCATGGAGTTAATGATACTGATGGGGATTCTCTTACTCTTTATTGTGATACTACTTCAACTCCAACAGCTGCAAATACTGACTGTACTGGGGGAACTACTACAGATTCAACAGATCCATTTGATATGACATGTACTTTTGCTGTTGTTTTTGGATTTTTAGGAAGATATGGATATAGGAAGTTTGATAAGAAGAGATTGGAGAAGAAAATTAAGAAAATGCACATTGAGAAATCTGTACTAATTGGATTGATGAAAAAGGCGCAGATTCAAAGATATAAAGAAAATAAGATTTCCGAGTTGGTTTATAAGATTAGGATGAAAAAGTATAAAGAAAAAATTAATAAGATTAAAGAAGAGTTGCCTGTTTTAGAAGAGAAGTTGGATAAGTTGAGGAAAATTAGGAAAAGTAAAAATCCACGAGCTTTTTCATGAAGGATTTTTTTTCAATATTATGAATTTGTGCGAGTTCTTTTGGCTCTACAATTTCATATTTTATTTTGGGCTTTGTTCTTAATTGGGGGGCTTTAGAGGCGAGTTCTTTGTTGACTTGGTTTAGAGCTTTTTCGATTTCTAATCTTGAGTAATCTTGATTTAGTAAGGCATATTTTAAAGATTCAGAAGTGTATCCTTTTTTTAGATTTTTTTTGATGTAGTTTCTGAGTTCTGGTAGGTTTCCTTTTGGTTCGAACATATTTTATTTTGATACAATAAGTATTTAAATTTTGATGGGGTGAAGTTTATTGTAGAATTTTATACCTTGTTTTAGCTTTTGTTTTGATTCTGCATAAAGGGTTATAATTGGTTCCCTTGGTTTTAATTTGTCTGATTTTTTCTTATGGAAGTATATTCCTGCTGCTTTATCTGAAGGGCAGCCCAGAGCACGGCCAAGACGGTTTATTAGTTTATTGTCAATATGTTGTATCTTTCCTTCTTTTGAGGACAAGATGTTGTGTTTGTATCTTCCTGGTTTAAGGGCAATGGATTTCTTGCCTTGTGCTATTATTATTTCATTAAATTTTTCATAGGCCTTGCCTGAATTGAGAATTGTGAGAGCTAAAGCTTTTCCTTTGCCTTTTTTTGCCTTGCCAGTCATTTCAAGAAGTTGGGATGCTAAGAAGATTGATTTGGATTCTAAATCTTTTGGAGGATTATCTCTTTTTAAGACTTTTAGAACATCAATTATTTCAAGGACAGGGCCTATTCCGTTTCCGATTGGTTGGGATCCGAGAGTAAGGACAACTTGCATCTTTATTTTGAAGTGTTTTCCTATCTTGATGAATTTTTCTTTTAATTTTAGGGCTTGGGCTTTTGAAACTTTTGCACCTTTTCCGTAAGGTATGTCTATTAAGACATATTTTGAACCGGCTGCTAGTTTCTTGGACATTATTGAGGCAATAAGTTGGGACTCTGGGTCTAAATTTAAGAGGCGTTCGACTCTTATGAGCTTGTCATCTGAGGGAGCCAATCTTAAAGAGCCTCCCCACGCTAGACAAGCGTTTGTTTTTTTAACAATTGATTTTAATTTTTCTATCGAGAGATTAATGTGAGCGATTGTTTCTATAACATCGGCTGTTCCTGCTGCACTTGTGATTGCTCTTGAAGAGGTTTTTGGCATTATCAAACCGGCTGCGGCGCAAATTGAAACAACAATTGGTGTTGTTCTATTTCCTGGAATTCCACCGATTGAATGCTTATCGGCTACTTTTTTATTTGACCAGGAGAGAGATGTTCCTGTTTTATACATTGCTTCTGTTAAATATATTGTTTCTTGAAGAGACATGCCATGTTCGTAGACTGCTGAGATGAAGTAAGCTATTTCTGCTTCTGTTAAAGAATTTGATACAACATCTGAAATTATTTTGTATATCTGAGATTTTGTCAGGGATTCGCCTTTTAATTTTTTTAGAATGTGAGAGGCGCTTTTTGGGGAAGGAGCTGGAGTTATATCAACTGTTTGTGAAGGGCGAGCCTTTAGATAAGATGCGACTTCTTGTGATAGAGCAACCTGGGATTTAGAGAGAAAAGACTTCACGGTGTCTACTACTGCTATTATCTTTTTGTTGTTTTTTGAAACTTCAACTCTGTCTCCTAAATGAACGTTTAGCTTTTCGGCTATATATTCATCTATGAAAATTACAGGCCGACCGGCTTTCAAGTCTAATTTTTTTATTTTGAATTTCATTACTCTTTTTTGGCTCGGGCGAATAAGCTCGTTAGTTCTTGATCTTTATAGGCTTTAAGGAATGTTATGAAATACGCTACGATTAAAGGACCAAGGAGAAGTCCTAGGAGACCGAATAGGAACAGGCCTCCGATCATTCCAATTAAAATGAAAACTGCAGGTATGTCTGATTTTTTGGAGACAATATAGATTCTTAAGAAATTATCGACTGTTGAAGTTAGGAAAATATTGTAGAGAAGGAAAAGAACTCCTAGGACGTTGTTTCCTGTTAAGAAGAGGTATACATTTACTGGGACCCAAACGAAACCTGCTCCAAGCATTGGAATGATCGATAGTATTACCGCAAGGAATGTTAGGGAAAGGGCATTGGGGACGCCGAAGATGAAGAAACCAAGGCCTGCTAGGAGACCTTGTGCTAATCCAATAAGAATTTGTCCGTAAACTATTGAATCTGTAATGTCTCTGAATTGCTTTACAATTGTTTGTTCTTGGGATTTTGTTAGAGGGGAAAGTGATAAGACGAAATCTTTTAGTCTGTCTCCATCTCTTAAACTAAAGAAAAAGACAAATGCTAAGACAAAGAGATTTAACAAGAATGTTGGGAGATCTAGAAAGAAATTCACTAATGAATTTAGAACGCCTGAAGCTACCTTGCTTATGAAATTATTGAAAGTTAAAGTTACTTGAGTTGTGAATTGTTCTGATGTTGTTGGGAAGAATCTTGTTATTATGTTTGTTAAATCAACATTTTGCAGATAAGTGAAAATCTCAAATATTTGCTGGATGATTAGAGGCATTGTTATCCATAAAGGTATGATGATTATCAAGATTGCTATTGCTAAGGTTATTGAAGACGCGAGATTTTTGTTTGAGAAATTTTTTAATACTTTTTTTTGGACTGGCAAGAAGACATATGCCAAAACAAGTCCTGCTATAATCGAGATTAAGAGAGGACGAATTAGGAAAAATGCGAGGATTGCCAATACTAAAAAGAAGAAAATCACCGTGATTCTTTTTATTTCTTTGTCTGTTAATTCCATATTAAAAGGAAATATTGGATATATATAAGGTTTTGTAGGTGAATAAATTTATAAATGGGATTTGTGTCTTGAGTTGATGGAAAGCTTTTTGAAAAAGATTATTGAAGGGCGGGGAGATGAAGATAGTCATGAGTATTTTGTGAGATTTGGCAAGGGCGATTATAAGAGAAGGTTTTTGATTGGTTTTAATAAGGGTGCTAAAGTGAAGATTAAAGCAAGTTTTGAATTAGCAAATGATTTTGTGAGATTTGTTAGGGAGAATAAAGATGTGAAATTCTCTGGAAAGGTGTTTATGAAAGAAAAATTGCCTGGGAAAGATGCTAAGAAGAAAGGTGGTACATTTATGTATGAAATTGAGGAAAGTCAACTAGAAGAATTTGAAGGAGCTTATTTTTATTTGTTAAACGTTAAAGATGATGAGATTGTTTTGAAGGTTAAGAAGAGTTTGCCTAAGCCTGGAAAAAATGAGGAAAAGATTGATGATGGTTTTTGCAGTTTGACTGTTGATGAGAAATATTGGCCTAAATTAAAGGAGATTTTCTTTTGGGATGTTCCTGAGGGTAAAAAAGTCAAGATTGAGCATGAATTATTGATTGATGAGATTGTTTTGCCTGAAGGTGAGAAAGACCCTGCGAAAATAAGAGAGTTAGCTAAGAGGAAAGGAAAGATAATTAGAAAAATGGACATTGATGGAAATGTTGAAGAGAAAGAATATGAGTTGGAAGGTTAGTATTCTAAACCCTTACGTGCTGGGATCCCTTTATCGAAAGGGTGTTTGTGTTTTTTGACTTCTGTCACTAGATCTGCGATTTTGAATATGTTTGGAAGGGCTTTGTGTGAGCCTGTTAAAATTAATTCTTTGTCTTGAGGTTTTGAGTTTATTAGTTCTATGACTTGTTCTTCTTTTAGAAGACCCAAGGAGACTGCATAAAGGATTTCATCTGCAATTATTATGTCGAAATCTTTTTTGTTCAGGATTTGTTTTATATGAGTGAGGGCTTCACTTGCTTCTTTTGTGTGTTTTTTTGCTGGAGGTTTTTTTGTTACCCAAGAACCGGAGCCAAATCTTCTGAAACTGAAATTATCAAATTTATCTAAAGAGCTTATTTCTCCTGGGAGGTCTAAGAAAGAGTCGCCGGTTCCGTTTTTCATGAATTGTACTAAATGAACTGAAAAACCGGAGCCACAAGCCCTTAGGGCTGTACCTAGAGCTGCCGTTGTTTTGCCTTTTCCGTTTCCCCAGAATACTTGAGTTAGGCCTTGATTTTCCATGTTTTATAGAGGATAAAGAAATATATAAATTTAGTTATGAGAAGGTTTGAAGATTTTCAGAAAATCTCCAACTCATTCACTTTTTTCCAAAAGTGAAGATTTATATAATCGTAATACTAAGTATTACTAAGTAATATGAAGGTTAGAATATCTGCGACTATAGGTAGAGAAACTGAGAAAATTCTGAGAAAATTATTGAAAGATAAAGATTATCGTAATCAGTCTCATGTTATTGAGAAAGCTATTGAAAAGCTTTGGGAGGATGAGAATGATTAAATTTAATCGGAGAGGGCAGATGATGTTGTGGGTGATAATTGCGGTTGTTTTAGTGGCTGCGATTATATTGTTCTTTTTAGTTGATTTGGATCCTACAATAGTTAGGGGTGCTGATGTAAACCCTTCTGGTTTTGTTGAGAAATGCGCTAGGGAATCCACGTTGGAAGGAGTTGATATTTTGCTTCCTAGGGGAGGATTTATTTCGGAGCAGTTTGGGAAGATGCATAATAATGTTAATGTGAGTTACTTGTGTTATAACAGGGGAAATTATGAGCCTTGTATTAGTCAGCATCCTGCTTATTTGAGTGAAATTGAAGAGGAGATTGAAGAATATGTTTTCCCGAGAGTAGAGTTGTGCTTTAATGATTTAAGGGCTGAGATTGAGAGGCAGAGAGGAGATGTTCAAATGGGTCCTTTGTCTTTAAATGTTGATTTAGGTCCTGACAGGATTTATTTGGAAGTCAACAGGGATTTGAGAATTGAAAAGAATGGGGCTGTTCAAAGTTTTGATGGATTTGATTTTGAAGTGATTTCGCCTTTGTACAATTTAGCAAATGTTGCAATGGAAATTGCTTCTAATGAAGCGAAGTATTGTTATTTTGAATATGTTGGGTATATGGTTTTGTATCCTAGATTTGGGATTGAAAGGTTTGTGGCTGATGACAGTAGTGAGATTTATAGTATTGAAGATAAGAAGACTGGGAAGGTTTTGGATGTTGCGATAAGGGGGTGTGCTATACCAGCAGGAATATGAAATCTAAAGCAGGGATTGTGATTTTGCAGGTTTTCTTGCTTGTAAGTTTTAGTTTTGCTATTGCTTACTTTTTGGATGAGAGTTCTGGAGAGCCAAGAGTTGTTGCAAACGAGAAGAAAGGATTATTGGATAATGTGAAGGTTGTTTATAAGACAATTGTAGAGGCTGTTTTAGGAGGAGGTTTGGTGTCTGCAGAGGAACTGGTTTCTACCTGTGTTAGAGATAAGCAAGGGGCTTTGTGTCAGGAATATCTGGCTGCTGAATGTGATTCTCTGTGTTCAGGGACTTGTATACCTACTTCAAGGGAAGAGACGAGTGAATGTAAATTAGGGACTTGTTATGATTCTGTTGAAGGAACTTGTCAGGAAAGAAGTTCAGCTGAATGTAGTTTTGATGGTGATGTATGGATTGATGATCCTTTAGGGAATGATCCTCTATGTCAGACAGGATGTTGCTTGTATGGGTATGAAACAACCATGAAAACAGAAAGGGCTTGTCAATTAATTGGGGAGAATAGGGGGCAGAAAGTTGAATTTAATCCTAATCTTGATTCAATATCTTGTTGGGCTTTAGCAAGGGTTCGAGAGGAAGCGGCTTGTGTATTTCCTGGGGGGGACAAGAGCGATTGTAGGTTTGTAACTGAGGGAGAATGTGAACAAATTGGCGGAGATTTTAGATCTGGATTTTTATGTTCTGCAGAAGAGTTAAATACAGATTGTGAAAAACAGACGACAACGAGCTGTGTTGAAGGAAAAGATGAAGTTTATTGGTTTGATAGTTGTGGGAATAGAGAGAATATTTATTGGAATATTAGAGACAAGAGTTGGAATGATGGGAAGATTTTGAGTAAAGATGAAAGTTGTAGTCTTGGGAATAATTTGGGAAATCAAGATAGTTGTGGGAATTGCAATTATCTTACTGGGAGCAGGTGTGGTTTAAATTCTGGAAATGAAAATGCCGATTTTGGTGAGTTTGTTTGTAAGGATTTGAGATGTGAGGATTCTGATGGGGACACTAGGGAAAATGGGGAGAGTTGGTGTGCTTATCAGGGAGCTATAGGGCTTGATGATTCTGTTTCTGGAGGGAGAAGTGTTGATACTCCAGGAAGCAGACATTTTAGAGAGACTTGTATTGATGGGGAGGTGCAGACAGAGGGGTGTGCAGATTATAGAAATGAAATTTGTGTTGAAAGCCAAGATGAAGGTTTGAGTTTTGCGGCTTGTAGGTTGAATAGGTGGCAGCAATGTATTGAATATAATACTCGGAGCGGGTCTGAAGGTGAATGTGAGCAGAATCCAGATTGTTTTGTTAAGAAGATAAATATTGCTGATAATTTTAGGTTTGATGTTTGTGCGCCGAAGTATCCTGCAGGATTTAATTTGAGGACTAACGGAGAAGGTGCTGAGACTATTTGTTCTTTGGCAAGTCAGAAATGTACTGTTATTTGGGTTAAGAAAGTTAGTGGATGGAAGTGTGTTGCTAATTGTGATTGTAGGAAGGCAGGGTTTGCGCAGCAGATGAATGATATGTGTATGTCCCTTGGTGACTGCGGAGCTAGTGTTAATTATCAGGGAGAATTGGGTGAGAGTTATAAGGTTTATGAAAGTCCTGGTTTGTCTGGAGGGTACTTGAATAAGATTGAAGATTATGCTGATTATTCTAATAGTCCGAATGATTATGCTTCGCCTGGGGATTTGGGTGATTTTTATGGGACTTTGGGGATTCCTTCTGGCTTGGGTTCTGCTGAAGATCCTGATGATGCTACTGAAAGTTTAGGAACAATTGGAATGGTTGGTGGACTGGGAGGAGTTGCTTTAATGTGGGCTGCTGGCACAACAACAGGTGCTACTTTTTTAGCAAAAGTGGGTTTAGCGCAGTTCACTGTTGCTGGAAAGATTCCTATAGGATTTGGTTCTGGACTTTCAGTAAGTGGAACTGGTGCAACTCCAATAGCAGCAGTTGAAAGTACAATATCACAAGGGGCTATACCTACAGGTGCTCCAAATCCTGGATTAAATGCTGCTGGAGGAGCTCTTGCTGGAGCAGCTATAGGATTTTCGGTTACAAGTATGTTGATTCAATATACTGGTATTGGTAAGGGACTAAGCAAGGTTTCTGCTTATGGTTTATTGGCTGCTGGAACTGTGGCTGGAGCCATGATAGGATATGGTATTATTGCTGGGGGAGGAAAGATTGCAGCTGCTTGTGCTGTTCCTGGTGCTTGTATCTTGGCGATTGCAGTAATCATTACTGTGATTATCATGAAATTAATGGGGGTTGGGAAGACTAAGAAGAGAATTGTGAGTTTTGAATGTCAGCCATGGAAAGCGGCTTATGGGGGGGATGATTGTGATAAATGTGGCTCTGATGGTTTCCCATGTTCGAGATATGCTTGTCAGTCGTTGGGACAGACGTGTGAGTTTATTAATGAGGGGACTGGGCAAGA
>NZAS01000213.1 GCA_002686195.1 Candidatus Pacearchaeota archaeon
AAAAAATGCAGAAAGGCAATCACCCCCAGTATTATATGGAATATATTTTTTATGAGAATAATTGTGTACAATATAATTCATAATATCAGTCCAAACATCTAATTGAGGTTCAGAAGCAGACATAAATTCATTACTTACTATATTTCTATCAAAACTAGTTTGTACACCAATGTTTACTCCTGGTTCAAGTTCTACTCTGTGTAAGCATTTCATATCCATATCTAAGTATAGACCTCCATATACCCAAAGCAAAGCATATCTAAGGAAATCTATTTTTTCAATAAGAAAATTAAATTTACTAACAGTTTCATAATGCCAAGGAACAAGTCTTTTAATTGTAGCCTCAATCTCGTCATTAACATATACTTTTCTATCATATTCGGGCATATATAAAGCCCAAGAATCAATATTCTCTTGATACTGACTATCGTCTTGAGTATACCATGTTTGATGTAAAATCACTATATACTATCAATTAAGACTTGTGTCTTAAGTTGTTCCAAATCAAATTCAAATTTAGCAATAATCATACGAATAGCTTGTATAGCCATTTCTTCTGTCATATCTTCGTTTATGTATTCTTTAATTTGAGTTATTACTTCCTCTCTTCTAACCTCAATTTGTTTATGCAGTTCTTTAACTGTTCTAGCAGGATATATTCCTTCAGAACCTTGAAAATAACTGGGATGAGAAATAGTAGTAGTATCGTCACTACTCATATTTAATGTATTATTTGTTTTCTCATCTTTTTTCATAACTAATTTTTATGTTAGCTTTTCAGTGCCCGTGTCGAAGATTTATATCCGACTTTCATTCATTGTTAGGTATGAGTTAAATTGCTGTAAGGGCAAAGTAATCAAAGATTACTCTAACAAATGAGTGCTTATTGGATTTATAATCTAGTGACCTTGCTTCAAACCTTTCGGTAACCCAGACAAAGTTTATCTATAAACCCTCATCACTCCCAATACGGTTTTAACACCGTTTGCTTATCTTTATGTGGAGTGCTGTACGGGTTTCTATTTTTAGTTAGAGCGTAGTAACATTCTTAGCAGCAGGACCCTTAGTTCCTTCACCTACCTCGAATTCTACACTCTGAGCTTCGAGCAGAGTTTTAAACCCTGTTCCTACGATATCATTTGCATGTACAAATATATCATCGCCACCGTCAATAGTAATAAAGCCATATCCTTTAGATTTATTAAACCATTTAACAGTACCTGTTGTTTTGTCAGTCATGTTATTATTCCTTATTTTATTACCAACTCCAGTCTTCTTCTAATTCCCATGACCTTACATTTTCTGTGTGTTCAAAAGTTTCAGGTAGATTCTTAAAGTTGACCTTGATAGGCTCTAAGGCCTCTTTCATTACTTCAATTGGATTGAAGTCTTCTACTGCAAGTATAGCTTTCATTAGTACAGGACTAAATCCTGATACCAAAGCTACACCATCATCATTTGCTTCCGCAGGACTACCATCACACACAGATGTTTGTAAATTCCAAAACACCAGTTTAGGTAATTTATAGCCTGCTTCTTTAAACTCTTCTTGTATTAATTGGAAGTGTGGTCTATTTCTTCCCTCTTGACTTTGATCAAATTGCATATCACTTAGTACTAATAGCATAGTAGGCATATGCTCTTGCGGAGCATTAAAGCTTACAGCTGTATCAAGTATTAATCTATATGCTCTTTCAAAATCAGTATTCATATCCCAATTTGCGTTCACTACTGTAGGTATGTCTTTCTCAAGATTACCAGTTAACTTAACAAATTCAGGTCTTGCTGAAAATGTTAGAAATGTATTATTAAACTGTCCTTTATTCCTATTAGCTAGATACATACCCAAAGATACGGATACTAGCAATGGAAGTCCACACATACTACCACTTACATCAGCTATTGGAAGAATATTCTCCCCTTCTTTAACATAATTTGGGAGATTATTCCATTGTTTTTGAGCAAGTGCCCAATCAACATCTTTTTTAGCACCAGATTGCCATGATTCTAAATTAGATACAGTTTTAATTACATCATGAGGATAAGAAGCAGAAACCGAGGCTTTACTGGTCTTATCTTCTTTCCAACAAGTAAACCTTTTTTGATCATGCTTATCAAAGGCTTTACCGTACGTGCGCATAGCGCGGCCAGGAACAGATTGATATTTAATATCATCCCATTGCTTAGAAGACATTTGTTGTTCAACAGTTTTACTATTTTCTTTAAGCCATACTCTATATTGCTTATTGGTACAAGTAGGAGTCATCAAAATTGATGGTATAGAATCTCTTAGCAATTTTGCATTAGGTCCCTTTCTAGGTGCCCATTTGCAAGCTAATCGATCTTTATTTCTTATAGCTACAGCATAAACTTCTACTACTTCAGGTATATGAAAGTATCTTAATAGATCTTTCCAATATCCCAATTCAGCTATTGTTTTTGCATTATCAGCTATAAATTTATCTGGCATATTTTCAAGAATAGTATGAAAGACTTCTCTTTCGCCTGCTCCCTCGCGCGCCGCTCGGGCCCAAAAAGCTATTTGCGTAGCTACTTGGGGATCTTCTTCGAAGGCTTGCTTGAATTTTTCAAGTACTATACCTTTAGAAGAATTACGATAGGCACCTATTTTACTAAATAGGTCTAGACATTTTACTCCAGTATCAGAGTATTGTACTGCATTATTTTCAGTTAGTGTAACAGACATTTTAAGTTCCCCTTATTTAACCGTCGATTTAAGATTATAATTTAATAATATTTATATATATTGTGCAAGCTTTTTATGCGGAGAATAATTTAATTATTCTCCGCATAATGGAAGTTAGAACAATTCTGTTTGCTCTGTTGCGGCTTCCTCTACTTCTGATGAGACAGCATCAGATGCTTCAGATGAAGCATCATCAGCTACTACTAGAGAAGTAGCTCCAGAAATGAATGAGTTACCATTCTTATCTGATTTAGTCCATCCAGAAATACGATGCTCAACCTCACCAAGGGTTAAAGTACCGTTCCAATCTGGTTGGTTTGTTCCAGGTTGTCTCTTAGTGTTCTTAAAAAGAACAACAGAACCTGTTTTTGTGTATTTAGGCATAAATACCTCCTTTGTTAGGGTTACGTACTAAAATGGCAATCTATCGCCATTATCATCATAGTTTTTATGAAAAGGGGGTTCAAATCCCATTTTCTGTTTGTTTCCTTCAATCATAAGACTATTGTCTTCAGCAAATTTATATGCTTCTGATAAATCTTTTGTTAATTTTGTAGAAACTTCGTTAATCGTAGCAATACTCATTGATAATTGATTACTTGCACAATATGCTCTAGCCGAATTTGCCAATTCTTTAATCTGTGCACCAGTCATACCTGATACAACAGCTGTTAACTTAATATTGTTTCTTTTATTATACTTTAGATCTTTCCCAAAATACAATTGTGCACATTCTAATGCATAGTGTCCCTCAAGGGGACCTACTTGATAAAGTCTATCAATACGTCCAGGTCGCTTTAGCACACGTGGTTCTACTCTTTCTGGATGATTTGTAGTCATAATTACATAAGCACCCTTCTTATTAGCTGGAGTATCGGCGCCGTCTAAGAAGTTCAATACTGAACTATGTGTATTAGATAAGGCTGCCTCAGCGTCCTCTAAAATAACAACAGTAGGCACAGAATATTTAGCACATTTTAATAAATGCATATAAGCTGCCTCTAATTCAGTGCATACAGCAACACAATATTCTTTAGAATATTCTCGTGCAACTTTAATACACATGCTTGTTTTACCGGTTCCCGGAGGCCCCACAAGCATTGATTTTCGAATACCAGGCATTCCATATCGAGTAAATATAGAAACATTATTAAAGAAGAAATCCATATCTTTATTTAATTCAACAACAGCGGGGTGTATCGTTTCAATTAGTGAAGGATGATCTACCTTTTCATATCCTAATCCAAATTGTCCAGTAAATGCCTTAAAAAACCCTGCTTTGGGTTTAGCACTATACTGTCTTTTCTTGTACATTAATTTCTTAAAATTATACAGAACAAGAGATTCTGTAGCTATTAAAGATTCAATAGTTTGATTTCTCCCAAACCCAGTAATATACCAAGTTACCAGCATAATAGTATTATCACTAAATTCTATTTTAAAGGTTCCTTGTCGTCCCTCATATTTCAAAGTATTCTTTTTATATTTAACTGGTACTGCTCCCCATACAATTGGGGCAAGTTCTTTATCTGGAATAGGTATAATATCGGTAATATGAAAAGACTTAGGTTTAAATCTTTGTGCGTGACTCCGTAATTCTTTCATAGTACGCCAATTTAAATTAGTATCTTGTTCAACTATTACAAACCCAGATTTTGGAACATATCCTTTATATGTTTTTACTAGATATTTAGCTGAAACATTTATTTTTGTAGCCATTATGCTTCACCTCCTTGTGGTGAGTTTTTAATTAATTCAGCAATATCTTCTTCATCAACTAGTTCACCGAAAATATCTTCTAAATCATCCATTACCATAGAATGTGATATTATTTGAATAATGTGCATAAATTTTGCCACATCATGTACTATTTGATTTGCCCTATTAGGATTATCCTCAACACAATGTGTAAATTCTTTAAAAAAGAGTTCTAATTTCGGAATTTGTTTATATTTCATGTATTCTCCTTTTTCTTGTTTTGCCTCGCTGTGTAACTATTAAGGGCACCTCCTCTTTTACCTAATAACGATATCTTCAGAGCTCTTAAATCCCTCCGCTGTGCAGCATCTGCTGCCTTTGCTGTCTTTTCACAAAAGAGTTGCTTATGACAAATCTGATTATTGCAATAGGGATGCATCGCACTAAATATGCGGGACTGGTTTTCGAAAGACCATTTATCGGCAGGACCTCCCATTAGTAGTGTCCTAGCGCTATTTGTATCATTTCTGCTGCCACCCGCACAATCAGGTAATGCTGGGTGTTGTTGGCAATCAGTAATTTTGAGTGACTTTCTATTATGGTAAGCCGATATTGAGCTGTAAAACCGATTAGAATCCAAATACACTTGCTTTCCTTTTTCAGTGAGGCAATAGGGATACCCTTGCCCATGTGCTGGATGATAATGCTGCAGGTTTGCTACAGTAAGCCAATCATTTTTAATAAGTTCTTTAAAAGCTTTATTGACCCCTGATCGGGTGGTTGTACAACGCTTACTTTCAATGTATTCCAGTGCCTCTCGTACAGATAAATGCCTGTATCCACCATAATTATAGAGCAAACCCATGATAATGATCCGCTCTAAAGCTCGCTTACCAAAAATGTAGAAATCTGATCTGCCAATCAGCAATTTCTCTGGCAATACCAGCTTTTCTCTTTTCTTGTACATTTTACTTATCCTTCATTTTCATATCTGTATTCCCCTTTCCATCCTATCCATACAGCTGTCACATTTATCATACTGTGGTAATAGTTTCACCTTCTCATCACATATAGAACACACTTTCCATACAGAACGTGCCTGTACGCTATGGTAAAACTCTCTTACTTCTTCTTCATCTGTGTCATGCCAACTGCCAAAGTTGTCATCATAGTATTCTTCCATTTATGCTTCTCCTTTTCTAATGGGTAAACCCCGGATAATGAGGTATAAAGTTATAACGCATTTTTAATACTTTTATAACGTCTTCTATTAACTCTTTCTTTCATTTCCCGTTCAAGAAATGATTTAATACCATCATACAATACTTGTCGTATATCAGCTGATAAATATTTCATTATATCATAATCTTCATCAGGATATCCAGAAGACCACTTATGTGCCCATTTATCTCGAAGCATCTTTACAAACTCTTCCTCCAATTCTTTTGTCAAGCGTAAATGCTTCTCATCAGTATACACATGTTCTTTATAGAGCTTAGGTAATTCGTTGTCCATGTTCATCTCTTTCAATATGTAGCATACTATCTATTTTTGTTGATACATTTGACAATACTCTAAGTATATCTTCTGCCATATAATCAAGTTGATCCATCCTGTTGTTTACTACCCAACCTTTATCAATCATCATTTCGATAAGCATATCCTTTAATATTTTATTCAATATATCATGCTCATCATTATTATAATATTTTGATTCTGTATGTTCCTTTTTAAATACTTTCATTGGTTTTGCCATCTTGTTTCCTTTCATTATTGTTTAACTCCTTATTTTTCCGTACCGTACGGAAATTTCCGTACTTTCCGTACTGTGTGGAGTTTGCCATAGATTCTATTTCATCCTGCGTACTAGGCCACTCGTGCTCATCATCTACATCACGTGCATCTTGTGCATCAAGTGCTTCTTGATGTGCAAGTGCTTTTTGATGTTCAATTGCTTCTTCTCCAGCAGCTCTTTCTTTCATTTCCCGTTCAAGAAATGATTTAATACCATCATACAATACTTGTCGTATATCAGCTGATAAATATTTCA
>NZAS01000214.1 GCA_002686195.1 Candidatus Pacearchaeota archaeon
AGATAGAGTACTTTGTTTATCTGCACATCCAGATGATACTGAATATGGTTTACTTGGTTCAATGATGAAATTTGATGAAACTATATTTGATGTTTTGGTATTATCTAATGGTGGAGACTTTGATAATACTACTGATGAGAGTAGACAAAAGGAATGCATGGGTATTTGGGATAGAGTACAATTTAATGTTAGTGGTAGATTTTTTGGAAAGAAATATGTTAAAGATACACCCGAAGATGAATGGGTTAATCTTATTGAACAAGAGTATGATATAAGTGATTATGATTGTATATTAAGTTTACCAGCACAAGATTCACACTTTGAACATAGGATGGTTAATCATATAGCTTATGCGTTAGTAAGAGGAACTAAATGTGGAATAGTAACATATAGAACACCTTCAACATTGGAAGAGTGGATTCCAAATTTTCATGTACAAGTAGAAGAACATATAGATGAAAAGGTAGATATACTTAGACGTAATTTTGTTTCACAAAGAGATAAATTATATTTCCAAGAAGATATGATTCTTGATTTTCATACCAATTATTTATGTTCCAAAGTTGGAGCTGGTTATGTAGAGTCATTTAGAGTAGAGAGACTTTTCGGATGAAAATAGGATTCTTTTCAGAAGCCGGTTATGAAGGTAAAGTACCAAGAAATCATCCTAATATGAGAACGGATGTGGCTTGGGTTTGTGCGTTAAATGCTACACATCACCCATTACCTAAGATACAAACACTACCTGATAATTTATATGATGTTGGTGTAATGATACTACCTAAGAAAAGAGAGATGTTATTAAAATATCCATTACTGGAACAATATCGTAGGGTGTGTAAGAAAGTAACAGTTATGCAAGAGAGTTATTATAACTACTGGCAAGACAGTCCAATCGCAGAACAAATATGGTATTTCAATTTTATTGCATCGATGGATTTAATTTTTTGTCATAATGATATTGATTTGAAGTATTATAATGGATTGACTAATGTTAGAACTGAACTATTACCATCAGTTATGATTACAGATGATATTGTTTGTAGAAATGAATGGGGAGATGCAACCATAATTGGTGGTAATTGGGTAAGAGATTACGGTGGATTTGATTCCTATCAAGTGGCTTCAGAGTTAGGTCATCCAATAACAGCAGTAACTACAGGTAGGATGAAACCAGAAGAAGAAGAGGTGTTGAATCATATTCCGTGGGTTATGTGGCGAGAGTGGATAGACATATTATCACAATTTAATGTGGGTGTACAATTAGGAACAGCATCCGCTGGTACATTTAATCTTAATTGTAGTTTTCATGGAATACCTTGTATTGGTTATTTTAATGTAAATACTCAAAAAATATTACACCCATTGACTACAGTAGAAGTTGGTGAGATAGATAAGGCTAAAGAGATAGCCAATAAATTAAAAGATGATAATTTTTATAAGTTGTGTATGGAAACTACATTAAAGAGATATGAAAATTATTATAGTGAAAAAGTTTTTGTTAAACATTGGAATGGAGTTTGGAAATGAATAAAAATTTTAGAAAAATAATATTAAAAATTTCAGATTGGAATGAGGATGGAGAAACTCAATGGTGGGAGCCGTTATTATCATTAGTTTTTCTAGTATTTTTTTGGTTGGGTTTTGTAGGTGCTGTACTTTTTGCTATGTGGATTATTAGATGAAAGATAAAACAATTTTAATAATTGGTGGAACTGGGGCACTTGGTAAGACGTTAGTTAAAAAGTATTATGATACTAATGAGTTAATAGTTTTTTCTAGAGATGAACATAAACATTATAATTTAATTAAACAATATCCTAAGATTAAATCTGTGGTTGGTGATATTAGAGATAAAGAATCAGTTATGAATGTATTGTTAAGATTTAATCCACAAGTTGTTATAAATACAGCAGCCTTAAAACACGTTCCTATATGTGAAGTTAATGTGTATGAAAGTGTAAAAACTAATATTATAGGACATCAAAATGTTATTGAATGTGTTAATTTAAATGGAAAAGTTGAAACATTAGTGTTTGTATCAACGGATAAGGCTTGTAAACCTATTAACGTTTATGGTATGTGTAAAGCAATAAGTGAACAATTGTATGTTAATTTTGCAGAACAACAAGATAATATTAAAATTGTGTTGGTGAGATATGGAAATGTTTTAGAGTCAACTGGTTCTGTAATTCCTTATTTTAAGAGTTTATTAGATGAAGGTACTGAATCATTACCTATAACACATTTGGATATGACTAGATTTTTATTAACATTAGAACAAGCTTCTAATTTAATAGATTGGGCGTATAATTCACCATTTTCACATGGAAAGATAGCTGTACCAAAGGTTAAGTCTATGAAAGTTACTGATATTGCTAAATGTCTTATTAAATCGTATAAATATATTTGGGAGATAGAGTTAGAAGAAATTGGTATACGGGATGGTGAAAAGTTACATGAGGAGATGATTTCCGTGGAAGAATGGATGAGAACTGAAGAACATGGTGATTTTTTTCTGATAGGACAGAAGAATATTAGAGATGAACAACTTTCTTATAATTCTAAAGAGTCATTAATGGATAGTGAAGATACATATAAATTTTTAGAAGATTCAGGAGTTATATAATGGAGCATCAAACAAGTTTAATTGAAGGGTATCAAAAAAGAGAAAATTGTGCAAGTTGTGATGGTACTAGTTTTGAAACTATATTGGATTTGGGTATAGTTCCTTTGGCTGGTTATTTTCCTACACATGATGAGTTGGATAATGAGAGTAGATATCCATTAAGTTTATTAGTTTGTAATGATTGTAAACTTGTACAAACGGATTCAGTTATCGATCCAAGATTATTGTTTGAAGATTATAGATATTTGTCATCTGTTGGGTTATCTAACCATTTTAAAAATGTAGCCGATATTTTAAATGAGAGATATAGTGTGAATAATAAAGATATATTAGAAATAGGTTGTAATGATGGTGTATTATTAGAACCATTATCTAAATTGGGAGCACGTGTTGTGGGCGTAGACCCAGCAGTTAATGTTGTTAGGTTAGCTACTGATAAGGGATTACAAGTTTATAACGAGTATTTTAATTATGAGAATTTTAAAGGAGATGATTTTAAAAATAAATATGATTTGGTTATATCAAATAATACTTTTGCTCATATAATAGATGTACAAAGTGTCATTAGGGGTATAAGTCACGTTCTTAAACCAAATGGTGATTTTATATTTGAAGTACACTATTTAAAAAATTTGATAGAGGGTAAACAATGGGATAACGTATATCATGAACATATTTTTTATTATTCAATTGCGGCTATAAATAATATGTTTAGAAAGTATGATATGACTGTGATAGATTTTGAGGAAATACCAATTCATTCAGGTTCTATAAGAGTAATAGTTAGAAATAGTAAGATAGACACTCCACAAAAAGTTTTGGATAGAATAGAGTTAGAGTCTACAACTATAGCTGATGTTGATTATCTAAAAAAATATGGTGATGATGTAAAAAAACATATTTCAGATTTTAATGATAAGATAAAAGAACTATCTAAAGAGTATACCATTGCTGGATATGGTGCTTCTGGTAGAGCTAATATGTTTTGTAATCTTACAGACTTAAATAAAGATATTGTTAAGTTTATAGTAGATGAATCACCTGAAAGATATGGTAGATATATAGCAAATACAGAGATACCAATAGTAGAACCATCGGAGTTGGATGATACTGAGGTTGATTTATTAATTATCTTCGCATGGAATTATTCTAAAATGATAATAGAAAAGACTTTTTGGGGGTTCTTCAAGTATCTTGTAGCATTTCCATCAGTTCAGTTGGTTAATAATTACAATGAATTAGAAGGGTTTGATTCAATATGAAAATATTGGTTTTGGGTCATAGAGGTATGTTAGGTCATATGGTTCATAAATATTTTTCGACAAAGAAAGAGTGTGAATTGCTCACAATTAATTCAAGATGGTCAAGTGAAGATTTTATTAGAGAAGTGTTGAGTTTTAATGGAAATTATATAATAAATTGTATTGGTGCTATACATCAAAGAAAAACTGAATTTGAAGTTAATATAGATTTACCAATATGGTTAGATAATAATTGTTCTGATTGTAGAATTATATATCCAGGAACAGATTTTGAGATGAGTTATAGTGATTATGGAATTTCTAAGAAGAAGGCTGCTGAACATATATTGAATTATGGTAAACATACTAAAATGATAAAGACATCTATATTAGGACCAGAGTTAAATAGTAAAAGTAGTGTTTTTGAGTGGTTTATGAATAGTGAGGGCGAAGTTTTTGGTTGGACTAAAAATTATTGGAATGGTATTACAACTTTACAATGGGCTATGATATGTTACGATATGATTATAAGTTGGGATACTTATCTAACAACTAATATTCCAGCTACGGAATGTATTTCGAAGTATGAATTGTTGAATATAATTAAAAAAGTTTTTGAAAAAGATATAGTAATAAATAAAAATTCTGATGTTATAGTTAATAGGTGTTTGGATGGAACAATAGATGTTAGTAATATAGAGAAACAACTTACAGAATTAAAAGAATTTTATTATGATAATTGATTTACATCCAGAATTTGGATTGGAATTGGTAATGGGAATACCATATGCATATTGGCTTCATGAGAGAGGTGAATTAGAAAAAGTTCATACTGTCAAGGGTATGAAACCATTTTATTATTTTTGTGATAATATAGAAGAAGTATACGATCATAGAACAATAAATAATTTACAATCGGGTTTGGATGATTTACCTAATAATTGGATACATCATAATGCCTTAGCTATCTTTGGTAAAGGTTACGGTGAGTTAACAGAAGAAGAGAAAAATCAAGCTAATGGTGTTTTAGATTATAGTAAATGGAAGTTACCTAATTATAAGGAGCATTATAAGAATGATGAGTTTAAGTTTGATAAGCCATTTATTATCGTTTCTAATAGATATAATATTGAACATGGACAACCACCGATAGGTTTTTTTGATATAAAATCCTTATATGATATGTTCAATTATTTTACGGAAAATGGATATATGGTTATTTATAAGAGACCAAAGAATAATGAATTTCCATTAGACCAAAATGAAATGAATAGTATGACACATGGTTTTACAGATATAACTTCTGAAGTAGAAGGCTTTGGGTTGGTTGATGATTATAAATTAACTGAATTTTATGATGATGTTGTGTTGTTTGATGATTTAGTAAAAGATAAAAATACACATAAGTATAATGAAACACAATTGAAATTATTTTCAAATGCGTATGGGTTTGTTGCTATGGGTGGTGGCAGTACTCTATTGTGTTGTTATTTTAATATGCCTACTATTTCTTATTTTACAACAGCTACAGAGTGTAGTAGAAAAGATTATTTTAGTGAAGATAACTATTACAGAAAACTCTGTAATGAATTTTATCCGATATTAGATCATGAAAAGGGTATTGCAGAGAGAGGCTATCGTGATTATTCTGAATTAATAACGACAGTAAAAAAAGTATTTAAAGGAGCTTGAGTTGTATAAAATAGGAATAGTAGGTAAAGGTTTTGTTGGTTCTGCTGTACAGAATGGGTTTTCACCAAATACTGGATGTGATGCAGAAATTAGGGTATACGATAAAAATCCGCTTAGGTCTTTACATACTTTAGAAGAAACGGTGAATAAAAGTGATTTCATATTTATATCAGTTCCTACACCAGCTCGTTCTGATGGTCATATAGATTTGACAATATTGAATGATGTTATTAATGATATAAATGAGGTATCTACTAATAGTGAAACTATTTTTTTAGTTAGGTCTACGGTTGTACCTGGTACAACAAGGAAGTTACAATTGAAGTATCCTAATTTAAGAATAGTATTTAATCCAGAGTTTTTAACTGAAAGGTCAGCAAATTTTGATTTTATTAATCAGACAAGATTTATACTTGGTGGAAATCCTAATAGTGTAAAAGAGGTTAGTGAATTGTTTAGACAACGATTTGGTCAGTCTATTTCTATAGTAGAGACAAACTATGAAACGGC
>NZAS01000215.1 GCA_002686195.1 Candidatus Pacearchaeota archaeon
CTTGTTGTAACATTGATTGTTACAGAACGCGTGTTGATATTTTAATTCGTGGGCACGGCGTACTTCTGATTTTAACCTATAAATGGTGGATTGGCAATAGTCACAGGATATTTTTATACGTCTATTCTTCTCTGAACACTCTTTAGAGCAGATGGGTCGCTTTTTAATCTTGTCTAAGATAGCTGTATTACACACTATACAATAGATGACGGGGCGCAACCTAGGGGGATTGGTATCCAACCCTCTACGGTTTAGTATAGCCCATACTCTCTGCTTGGTGGCTCCTAACTCAGCAGCTATTTCTGAGACTCGCATGAAGGGATACTTCTTACGGAGCCTTACTACTCTATTTTTAAATTTCACTAGAATTCGTCTGTGGAGAGTAGACTTTCTTCGTAAGATTTTACGTGGTCAGTTACTTGGGCTTTCCATTTGGCAGAAAGTTTAGTTGCATCGACTGTTCCTTCATCCGGTCGAAGGATGTAAGAAGATGCTGCTACTATTCTTGTCCATTGTGCGTCCGTAAACGATACTGTTACATCTGGCATTATAATTTCTCCTTTAGGTCTTTAACCTCTTCTCTAAGTTTTTTAAGTTCTTCTAACATAAGAATAGAAAGCTGTTTATACTTTACTGCTTCGGGTGTGTTGTCCTCATTATACACTACTAATTCGGGCAATATGTCCTGAACTTCTTCTGCTATAAATCCGAAATCTGATATCCCATTACTTTTCCAGTTAAACGAGACCGGACGTAAATCATACACCTTCTCTGTATTTATATCTAAATCTTCTATATTATCTTTATATCGTTTAGAAGAACTTACTTTAGTGAGTAGTCCACTAGCACCGTTTATGTTAACTTCTACCGCACTAGCCACAGACACTGTGTACAAATATGTCCCAGCAGTACCAATGCTAGTTCGTAAACCATCACCGGCAGAAAATCCTATACTATTTGTCCCTGTCCTATACATACCCGTATCAGTATCCTCCTGCCAAGAAAAAGTGGGGGATGTGTAAGTACCACTGTACCCCGCATAGTTAAAATAAGAACTAATAGCATTAATTGGACGATGATTATATCCACTAGATGCTGTACCGTAATACCCAAGTTGAATCCATGGAGCAGCTTCACGAGTTCCCAAAGTTGAATCTGAACCATTCATTACGGAAATTGGGAACGCACAATAATACGACCTACTATTTGTAGTATCATTTACTTGTTGGAATCTAAGTCCTGAGCTAGTCTCATCACCAGCTATGTCTACACCCTTATCAAGAGCACTCTTCAAGACTATATATCTATTGGAATGTAGAGTTATATCACTCGTATTGGCAAACAGATAAGTAGAATAATAGTGAACTCCCGAACTAATACCGTCCGTTATTTTATAAAGGAACATGTTTGAATAGGGGGTGACCCCACTTTCCGCAAACTGTATACCTGTAGCAGTGGTAGCAGAGGGACTAGATGTTGCACCCCATAGGGTTAGTCCGTTATCAGAGCCAGAATTAGCACGAACGCTTACGACTCGATTAGCATCAGCTTTACCACTACTATGATAGAAATTAAGTGCCGTAGAAGTTAGTTCCGCTATGGTCTCTCCGTCACCGGGATCAGCAGCAGTTCCATCATAAAACGTTAGACCGGTGGCACTTACCTTCATAAGTACATTGGCATTAGGATTGTAGAATCGAATATTATTAGTTTGTAACTCCATAAGGACATTTGTAAGTACGCCGCTGCTGCTCATTCCGCTACTGTTATAGAATCGTGCCCCACCAGCATGGAAATGAGCTATACATGTGGCATCGGATGCGGCTGTTGCAGTACCTTTAAAGAGCCTTAATCCCGCTCCCCCAGTTAATCCAGACCCACTACCTAACAATAGTGTTAGATAATCGTTTGAACTTCCGTCATAGGCAGCAAAACCAGAAGCACTCATTTTTGTCAATAAATTATCTGATAGTACACCGTCATAAATAGAAATAGATTTATCATACCCATCTATATCTAGCCACCTACCATTATTATCGGCTTGGCTAGCTGCGGTAAATCCTCTAATCCAATGTCTATTAGCATCAGTGCTACCTCCAGCATCTGCCGGTGCCGTTGCTCCGGGGGTATTTATTTTAAGTCGATGACCAGTAGTAGCGGTACTCCCCATATTAGATACTGTTGCTGAGGTAATCGAATCTTGGTTTCCTACTGTAGTTATATTTACCTTTGTAGCCGTTGGGACATCAGTTTTATATTCGAGATTAGCATTAACCGTACCATGATGGGCTGTAGATGACTGTCCCGTAACTTCAGAAATTATATGCTTCCCTGCCGGGGTTTTAGTAGACCAACCAGACGCTATAATAGTATTGTATTTATGGGGAGTTTTTTGATCCCAATAAATATAATATAAGGTGCCATCTACCATACGACTAGGTATATCATCTGTTGTCGTACCAGCTACTATATTATAATCTTTACCGTCACTGGCAGTTAATACGTGTCCCGTCCATGTTACAGTATTATGTTCATTTGCCATGTGTACTCCTAACCACCCATAACAAACGGGTTTTTACTAAGTTTCTTAGGTGTAACAAATTTTGGCTCTCCCCACCTATCACCACTTCTTTTTATTGTAGCCACTAGCTCACTTAGTGGGCCAAATTTTGAAAGCAGAGCCTCATCATAACCCGTGGTTTCAATAGTTGTTTCCGTAGTTCCTAATCTTTCATAATAAGTAAGTTTAGTTATAATATGATTCCCTTTTACCCCTGCCGCAGTATGCTCAACTCGCACAGAGTTACCAGCCCTTAGATATATAAACATGCGATAGAAATTTCCTACCCCCCAACTCCCGGAGAATAAATCCCCCCCAACCGCAGCAGATGTAACGCTCTCAGCAAACGTAAGATCAATTGGTGCCCCATCTAAGGTAAGAGTTTTCTCCACCATCATCCCCGCTCTACCACCATAAGCAACTGGATTATCTACAGGTTCTAAACTAGTAGACGTTGTACCATCTTGTGCTGGCCCAGTTAATTTTATTACAGGATACCCAACTATTTTACACGTTGTACGTTTAGCAGGAATGATCGCTCGTTTTAGTATCTGGGCTACTGTATCCCTCACCGAGTCTCTACTAGCCGCACTGTCATTATACTGTAAGGTATAAGTTTTAGAAATATTCTTTTCGTTCACCATTCGACTTAAAATTTTAGCTTTGGTGGATTTAAATAAATCATTACTAGTCCCCTCACCTGCCGCAGCAGAGTCGTGCTGCTCTCGCCCTATCACACCTACAAGATTATCATCGGAGTATAAGAACCGGGTTTCAGAAATATAATCCCCATACGCAAATTTTACTTTCGTCTTACTATCGGAAGTAAAGTCAGCACTTGCATTATCCGGATTTGGAGTCAGTGATGTACTTTCATTAAATCTAGGCATAGCAGAGAACGGAGATGCTTCTTTTGAGGTATGTGGCACCGTAGTCCATCCAAATACTCCGCTGGTCGGATGCGTCACACCAGTGTCGTCTCCACCTAGTCCGGGGAGGTCTGCGGGGTCATTATTCTCTGTAGAATTCTGTATTAAAGCATTAACCTGTATACCCTTATAGGGTTTATCTGCTTTCCTTACATCAGATATAAGCATGTAATCTGCACCCTTACCTGTCTCTTCGGTTCTAAGTACGGTATCTTCAGTTTTAGTTGACCAAGTGTGCCCACTAGCCCATTGCACTCTACATGCATGTTTAAAAACATTATAGGCAACTCGATACTTGAAAGTTCCTGAAACACCACTAGAGAAACCTTTTCTAGCTGTATTAAGTCTGTGCTTTTGACAGTCAGTAATATAAAAGCTGTCGGCAGTAACTCTTTCTACTCTATAATAACTACCAGTATTCGTAGTATCTGAATCTGGATTAACTCTAGTAGGTGCGGTATTTACAGTTAAGCCACCTACATCACTCGTAGCACTGTTTATCTCGACAATTTTTATTATATTTCCCGATTCCAACTGATGAGCAGTTTTATCAATAAGTACAGCAGAGGTAGAGACAGAATGTGCATCCGCAGCCACTATAGGCCCTAATAAACCTTCATATTCTACATTATATACATCTTTAATTAGGTCTGCGGGTACTATAGCAGTGGCCCCATAATCAGCAGCCCCATGATCCATCTCTGACCCTGTTGAGGGCGGGTCTATAAACGGTCTACCTACCCCCATCCCGCTATTAGGAGAATCTGGTACTCTTGATAACCCAGCTAACCCGTTATTGGTCTGGGGAGTAATGTTACCCGCTCCCCCTAAAGCGGTGGCTGTGCCTTCGTTGTTCCTAGTCAAATGTTGTAAGGCTCCGGTAGTCCCATCAGCTTTATATTGATGCTGTGCGTAACCGGTTGCTCCAGCAGGTAAGTTACCGAAAAAATGTATATTATCACTTTCGGGTGATCCTGTAGTAAGCCATTCTAAACCGGAAGCACTATCATCCCGTTCCCAATGAAAACGTCCCCTAGATTCGTCTGATCCACTATACGTTAGATGCCCAGTCGTAAGTTGGGCTACCCAATCCTCATTAGCGATACTGTTAATTTTCAGCATTTCCATCTTATGCCCTAAGTCTCCAATATCTCCCGGTCTATCGTCCGTATCCACATTACGTAATCCTACATGAGAATATAAATCATCGGTATACATTCCGTGATCAAAGGTAGGCATAAGATGTACTTTAGTCAGATTGATTCGTCCAGTATCTGTTGCCACTCCCCAACCAAACTCATCTTCAGTTTCATCATAATCTTGTGGGTATATCAAGGACAACCCTGTAGCTTCTGGGTCTATTGGTCGAGTTCCTCGCATGAAATAATTTAAATGCGGTTTATGGGCATCCAAAGAATTTTCATTAGCATTATCTCTATACATACCGGTATCTAGATAGAAATCATACCCAAACGAACCAGATAGACCGGGGGCTATAGTACATGCTTGAGGAGTCGCAGGATTAGGTACCGTTTGCTGAACTACAGCCCCTTGTAAAGTTTTAATTTTAAAATAATCATCAGTTTTTGCACTAACTATATAAGATGCGTGTGATATAGCACCGCTATTATCCTTAAATTCAACTAAATTACCATCTACATACCCGTGATCTTCCTCATAGATTACAACATCTTTACCTGTCTCATCCGCTGATGCCCAAGTACCGTAATTAGTACTATCTTCATCTATCCAATTGTACACCGCTGCTTCTGGAGTACCTGCCCCTCCTTCAGCCCCGGCTGCGGCAGCGTGGCGTTCCGTCATAGCTATGTTTTTCATAGCATCTAAAACTTTTGTATCCCTACCTGCAAATCTTCTAATTGCGGCTTCATCCTGAGCAGCAAATTCGAACGAAGAACCTTCAAACTTAGCCTCACCCAGACTATTTGTTCCATCATAAGTATTATCTGTAAAAATATCTCGTCCATACGACCAGTCAGTTACAACCTCTTTTATCGTATCAGAAAGTTTCTGGTTATCGTAGGTAACCTCTTGATATTTCCCAACCTCTGTTCCTGCTTCCATACTAGTTTGTGAGAAATCCTCAGGATTTAGCGGGGGAGTTACAAATGATCTAGTAATTAGCTCTCCTTGTAAATTAGCTAGGTAATCTGAAGCTGTAATATTAATAGTTTTACCAATCTGATCACTGTAATTAACATCCACGGAATCTATACGACCAAAAAATATGGGATAGGTTGAATACTCACTTTTAACTACCATAACCACGGTACCTGAATCGCCTGTTCCCGCTACAGTATATGAATATAATCGAGAAGTGGCGGAAGTGCCAACACCCTTTTTAAATAGGGTAAACGTGTTGGTAGTTACGGCTCTAACCTTATACGTGCCGTCAGCCATAGCCCCCGTACTTTCGTTCATCACATTTATAAACTGACCAACTAGCAAACCATGCGAGCTAAGAGTAAAAGTGATCCCAGAACCATCCCCATCATGAGCAATTACATCCGTATAAAGTGCTCTGGGATTATGGAATATTCTAATTGGTTGAAACCGATGAAAGGTAGGATTATCCACTTCTCCTTCAACAGTGTAGATACCGGACGCTATGTTGGAGTCGTCCGACAGTTTATGGTTCATGTCAGCATTACTGATAACCAAATGTGCTTTCATTGGTCGATATACAGCATCTACTAATTCTAATCTTTGTAAATCGCCCTGTTCACATCGAACCCACGAATACCCCCCAGTTGGTGGACGGGTATCCCAAAATTCTATAATACTTCTGCCATGTACGGTCATTAACTTCTACTCCTTCTTAAACATTCTGGCTTGGGCGAACCCCTACCGGACGGGTACAAACAAAAGCCATGTCGAACGACCATCTTCTTTGATCCAAAGACGACATATTAAAATTGCAAGTCTGTATTGCTACATTATACTTGTCGTAAGTTGCGGATTGTACATTTGTATGAATTATAGTTACTGTCATTTCCTGACCTTTTAGGTAATTCCATTGGGTTACAGCATGTTGTAATTGAAACATCGTAGGATAATAATAAGTAGTTCCATCTTCCGGATGCGTCATGAAGTCGCCACTAGATTCCACCTCCACAAAACCACTTATAGATAATGTAGGTCTATAACTACCTATATCGAATAATATAGGGCTATTTGAAGGAATACCTACTTGTAAAGGTGTACGAAATGTTTTTAGAGCCACCCCATTCGCTCGTAGGGCGTATCTGGCTCTAGTGGAATTGTCCCCTCCACCAGAAGCTATACCGGGATCAGCCGAGCTAGGATCAACCACATCTATGTAGGTTAAAGCACCTTCGTTTTCTGGAGTCCGTTCTAATAATACTAACGATCTAGCCATTTTACCTAACCTTCATTGAAATGGGGATAATACGATTTAGCCCTACTACATGCAAGTGTCATAGAGAACGTCGGGCGTTCCTCTGACGCAGCCATATAATCCAAAGCTAAATTTTGTAGGGCTGATGTATATCTAAAAAAGCTGACATTAACTCCATTGTCTGGATTTAAAATATATAAATATATAGACTGTCCTGAATCATACCACCAGTCTGTAGACATACGGGACATCTGGTAAGCAGTTGGAATTCTATATGTTTCTGAACCTGAGTCTAGGGTTACTCCTACAGTCCCCCCACCACTTTGGTCATCGACTACTCCGACTAAGGTTATAATAGGTTTATAAATTCCTAGGTCGAACAAATATGGACTCATCTTCGGGGCAGCTATTTGAACCGGATTTTTTTGAATAGCAAGTGTTATCTTCTCTACCTGCAAGGCATACTTTTCGGTAGTGGAGGTGTTTTTAATAAATACATTTAAGTCTTCTGTAGCCATATTAATCTATCCTACTTACGGAAAAGTGGAGTAATCTTCTTCGAACTTTACATCAACTCGTTTACCATTCTGCTCATACTGAACAATTTGTTGCGTCCCATCGTGCCCACCAAAGGTAATCTTCAAATCCATTTGTTTACCTCCAAAACCCCCCTCCTGCTCAGAACCTGCTTGACTTATCGTCATTGTATCCCCTGAACCCGAAACTGTGTAGTCTGTACCTTCGAACCCTAAACTCGACGCTAGTGAATATTTCGATCTCTTACCTTTTACTATTTCATCCATAAGTTGGTTTCGTTGAACATCCATAGCTTTTTTATTAGTTCTTACGTCTGCTCCACCAGCACCTCTAACAAAAGCTAGCATGGGGTCTTTCTCTATTGCTGATGTAATTTGGCTTTGCCTTATATAATTTCTAACTTTTTCGGACATTTGCGCCCCAACAACAGTAGTCTCTACTATCTGACGTTGGAAGGCTTTTAGAGGTTCTACAGACTCATCAGTAGTATCAGCAGTTTTCTGTATCGCAGCAGATAAGATTACCCCACTCTCAGTTACCTTATCTGAAAATTTTCTAGTTGATGACGCTATAAAAAGAGGGACAGAATATCCCGCTAATCCTTGTTGCCCTGCTACGTCCATCCCACCTCTTCCGCCTTTTTCGCTATCTTTGTCAAACATCTTATCAAACAGCCAGTTTCCTGCTGTAGCCCCCAACGCACCTCCAGCCATAGTTCCTAGAGGGCCTAGAGCACTCCCTAAGATTGCGCCTCCAGTAGCCATAGCACCCGATGTTACACCTCTACCTATAGACATTCCTTTTGACATACCTTTATTTCGTCCACCAGCATAACCTGTAATACCACCTATTATACCACCTGCGGCACCTCCCGCAACTCTTCCAACGGTTCCAAGTGCATTACCCCGTGACAAAGCAAGCCTTGAAAGCGTTCCACCGCCGCTCGTCGCCGCTCCCCTAGCTACGGTGGTAGTTCCTTGTGTTGCTACTGCTGCTGCGCCACGACCCGGAAGGAGACTGGATGCTTTTGATATAATACCTCTTGTTGCACCCCCCGATCTAAGCCCTAGCACACTACCACCCAACCTACCCATTTTTAACGTTAGGTTTATGGCAACTAGTCCTGCTAAGAATAGCCCTGCCCATTTTGCCCAGTCCCTACTGAAAAATTTACCTACTTTATCTACGCCTCTAAATATAGACCCTATGAAATTAACTACCTTAGGCATCATTTTTTCAGCCGCCGCAGCAATCATAGGTATCTTTTTACCTAAATCTGCTAGGGCTTTAAATGCAATGGGGGCTAAGGGAGCCAGTATGGTATCAATAAGTGCTCCAACTATAGCGAAGATGTTTCCTAGATAACCTGTGAAAATCTGGGATTGTTTAAGGAGTGCGCCTAAACCTAGGTCTATACCAACTAATTTCTTCAGGCTTTGCCCTAGAGTTTTGCCTGTTTTGTCTCCTCCTATACCGCCACTACCATTACCGGTTTTGGAACTACTGGGATCGCCATATTCAACCACCATTCTTTCAACGTCTTTTGCCCCGCTAACCAAATCCTCGCTCCTTCGTAGCTATAGCTCCGTATAATTCCATCATCATATCAATCTCCTTAGGATGTAATTCATCTATTTCTGACCAGCTAAAACCTAATTTCATTAGATTATACTTTACCATATAGTGAGCAAACACCAAATTTTCTGTAGGGGTCACCATATCGCCCCCTCTCAGATAGAGGGCTATTCTTTTTTTAGTTCATCATCCTCTTCATTTGCATCTTCAAAAGCTTTTGGAACTAGCGTTTCTAAGGCTCTACCAAGCTTCTCATTAATACTTATAAGGAATGTATCGGTTGTTTTACCCCATGGCGCATCAACAAGAATAGCTTTTAAACATTCTTTCACATAACTATCGGCATCGAATGACATACCCGCTGAATCCGATCCAAATTTCATTGCTTGGGCTACAAGCTGATTCTTTCTACTCCAAGATAAGGGTTTGATTTTAACTTCGAATGTGGTGTCATCTACAGCTATCTTCTTTGTTTCAACTGCATTTGTCACCATATACTGATTTACATCAAACTCTTTTTTCACTTGGCTAGTCTTTGCTTTCGCTGTTGTCATTATTTCCTCCTATGGATACAATGGTTGGTTATCTACAATGGTTATCCCCATATTCCTAAATATAAAGGCTGCTGCTACTTCAAATGGGTTTGATCCGTCTATCGGATGCGGAGCCTCTGTTAGATAAGCTCCTTGATTATTTATTCCGGTGGCTGCGGCTACATCCATACCAGCAACAACATCATCCGTTGGGATATCTATCGTGATTTTATGGTCTACACCTGAAATTGCAGTTCCGTCAACACCCGTCATTACAGCACCCTTGTTAAATGTTAGTTGTATAGCAAAACCTTTCATACCTGAACCAGTACCATCGGCTAGTCCATAATCTCCTTCTAGTAATAACTCTTTGAATAAACTAGCAGTAGAGCCAGTTAGAGATGCTTCTGAGTCTGGTAAAGCAATAGTAGCAGACATAGTATATTCCCTACGCATTTCTACCAAATCATTAGGGCCTCTTTGCCTACTGTCTCCTCGACGTTCAATGTAATACCTAGGTTCAACATTGTTATTGATAGTAATGGAGAAATTCCTTACACGAGCAAAAGTTTGCCCAAAAACTGAAACAGTACCTTGCGAGAAGTAATAAGGGTCTTGCGTTGGATATGCTAACGCAGAAGCAGCCCCTGTTCTAGAACCTATATTATCAGATTCAACCTTCAGAAAATGGGAAAAGAATGGTAACGCCTCACTGCCTGAGAAGTTAGAATCTAATTTCTGGTTATGAATTCCCCCCATAAACGGGATGGTATCCCATCCCATTACCAATAGTCCGCCTTCTTCTGCTGAAAGGGTAGCAGCCCCTATCTTACCACCATAAAATCTCCGGTCAAAGTCATTATCTGAGGTTTCCCCACTATCCCTCATATGCACATTCATAGAAATACTATCTAACACATTCTCTTCATGGATGGTATGCCTGAAGTAGTTAACCGCTCCAGTAGAACCATTCATAGGAGTTACAGCAGCAGCGGTAGCGTGATCAAATCGTAAAGGATCACTTATACGTACTTTATGCGATCCAACGGCACTTATAATCCGAACAACTTCCGCAGTAGACGTTGCCCCCACCTGTACATAATCATGCTGCTCTACATTACTTGATGATCCTGAGTTAAGTTGTAGGAAATAATCTCCTTTTTTATGTGCTCCATCTAGAGCCGTAGCGGTATCTGTGGTACCAGTCATAATAGTATTTATCCTACCTATGGGAAAACGTAGAGGCCAACCATTCAGCAAGATGAAACTAGGCACAGACCCACTAAAGGCTTGAGTGCCTTTGTATGCGGCTGTAAAATTCCGTTTCGACGCTGTTCCTAGATAGTATCTAGGCTCAATAGTAGGTGTAAAATCTGGAACTGTTACTGTGTCATACACTCCGGGTATGTAAGTGATATGCTTGTCATTATCGTTGTCAGTAGCTTCTGTAGCAACTTTTACTGTTTGCCCAGATGCGTGGTAAGCAGCAAGGGGAGCATCTACGTAATATACATCATTCGATCCTGCTTCTAATACTCCAACCACCCGCCTAATTTCTACTTCCTGTTGTGTAGCCCCGGCACCAACAGTTCCTATAGCTACATATTGCCCCGCTGTAAAAGCCGTACTGCTAGTAAAACTTGTAGCCCCGGCATTAACCGCCGCTGCTAGGGTGCCAGAACCGGAAGATGTCCCGTTGTTGACTCCACTTTCTCGATATCCTCCAAGTGCAGCTTCGGACGCGAAGGTTACTACAGCTTGATCCGAACGATAAATTGCCATTTACTCACTCCTTAAAAATTCCCATGGTTATTATATTATACTCAATTTATCCTAAATCTAAGATGTACTTGCCTGTACTGCGTTGTTTACTAGTTGGATAGAAACTGTCCCAACCCAAATATTTGCTTGTTCTTGAGTTAGCTCATTAAATCCTTCGAATTGTATCCTTTGAAAATTCGTCATACTATGCCGTCTAGCATAACAAATCCTACGCACCTCTTGTACCATATTATACAACCTTTGACGACTAACCTGAGTACTCAACTCTAACTCTACATTATAAATTCTATTCACGAACTCCCACCTATTGCCTATCGGCTCTTCTGTGATACTTGGAGTTCCTGCTCTAAATAAAAGAGCATCTTTTACATTCAAATCATAACGTAATGATTGAGCACTTACGTTTACTTCAATAAAGGTAGGTGCCACAACATTGCCAGTTTCCCATTGTGCGCTTACTTCAGTTTTTAGGAGGGAAACGGGTACTGGTAAATCAGCCATATACTACTCCTAAAATAATTCGAAGCCTCTAAGCTCGTCTAGTGCGTTATCTACTTCTACTTGCCACATCTGTAATTTCTGACCCATAGGAACTCTATCACTACCACTTACCGTAGTAAAACCAAAGTCGGAGTTACGCAATACATCTGCTGCCGCCATTTTCTTGGTTATTTCATGCACAAAAGCTCCTTCTCTAGAATCTCCGTGTATAGACCTACCTGATAGATAACTAATTTTTACAGGCATTATAAATTCTCCTGCACCCCATCTCCAAAGAGGGGCAGTATAAGTTTGGAATCTAGCTGGTAAAATAAAGAATCTGGCGAAGTGAACCATCCCAGTATCCGGAACTAAGAAATAGTCATTACCTCGTCCGGGGTTTTTTGTCTCCCAACTGTTCCCTGTCCAAATAGCTAAATTCATAATTTTATATGGATCAGCCCGATCTAATTTAAACCCGTTCAGATTAAATTCTTGGAATTCATCTATTACATAATTAATTCTCCATGATTTCCTACTTCGGTAATCTATGGTAGCTTCTGCCGCTTGGATATAACGCTCAACAACAGCTTTACTAGGAACCGTTGCTGTAGTAAAATCTGTACCGTCTAAAACATTTTTCAATTGTAATAAATCATACACATCTGCGGTAGTGCAATAAGTATTAATAGGTCTAATACGAATACTCTTAATTGAAGGGGCTTGAGTGACTGAGGATGTCGAAGTTACCCTTATCCAATATTTTGTTTCACTGTTTACTGCTATCGTAGCCCAATTAAACAGAGCATCTTCTGTTATA
>NZAS01000216.1 GCA_002686195.1 Candidatus Pacearchaeota archaeon
CACTGATTGTAGACGTTCCCCCAAAAGCCGTAATTTTTTTCATTAATTAAAAACTCAAAGTAAGCCTCATAGCGTTTCATGACGTGAGAGATATGAAACTGGGATTCAGCGTATTGGCGACAGTAATGAGGGTTGATGGTTTCAATTAAGGTGGCAGCATGAAAAAACTCATTTAGGCTACGGCACTTAAAGCCTGTTTTGTGATGGCGATTATATTCAGAGGGAGCGCCCCAGTCTGTAGTTAAGACGGGAGTTCCGGAGAACCAAGCCTCTATCATAGACCATCCACAGGGCTCCATATACAACGTGGGCATTAGTAATCCCTTGGCTTTTTTTAGCAAGTGTTTTCTTTCCTCGTGGCTGACGGTATGGATATATTCGGCATAAGGGTTGTCTTTGGGCAGCGTTGTTTTTAGGGTTTGAGGCCCAACAAATTTTATGGGTTGTCGTAAAGCGCGAGATAGTTGATCTGCTATATGTACGCCTTTAGCATCCACAATGCGCCCTAAAAACAGCCAGTAATCTTCTTTTGTTTCGCTAAATTCAAAATTCTCGGGAGTAAATCCCGGGGGGATCACATGGTCGCTGGGAGATGGATGATTCTGTTGTGCGCCTCCTAGCATTTTATGGAGGTGAGCGTAAGACTCAAATACTCTAAAATGAGCAAAAAAAGAATCATAACCTATGCTCGGCTCGACAACGACCATACTATCTTGTAGTTTTTCACATGCGCTTTTATGCCCGATACCCCAAAAAGCCAACACGAGATCGTTTTTGTTGTGACGGCGCTTTAATGCTTCGCGAGCGGCATTTGCATTAAATTCTTCATGTAGTTTATTTTCTATTTTTTGAGGTAAAAAATCTTGCCACTTTTGTCCTTTGAAGTGATCATCATATGTGAGGTGGGAAATAACGCTAATGTGTTCGGTGCATGGCACCTTAGAGTCTGGATGGCCATAGTGATAAACAGTGTGCCCTCTTTTGAACATTTCGGCACAAAACTTGTAAACTTTTTGGGTAAATGCGCAAATGGTGATTTCCTTGCAAGTAGGGTGTATCGGAATTGACAAGACATGAAATATCATTTCTTTTTATAATAAGGGGGACAAATCATTAGTCAAGTGTAATTATATATGAACATATGGCGACTAGGCGTAAGAAACCTAAGGTGACGGAAAAAATTTTGCCGATAACAGAAAGCAAGTATAAACTAAACTTTAAGCATTTTGATTTAACAGATAAACAAAAAATTTTTTTGCAAAAAGCGTTTGACGAAAAAACGAAAATCATGTTCATAGCAGGTCCCGCGGGATGCTCTAAGACGTTTATGTCCGTATATTCAGCGCTGAGGCTTTTTAATGATGATAATGATTTGGATATTTTTTACGTTAGAACTATTGTGGAAAGCGCCGATAGGGGATTGGGACACTTACCCGGAGATGTGGAGGAAAAATTCCATCCGTTCATGATGCCGTTAACCGATAAGATGCAAGAGATTTTAGCCAGCGATCAAATAAAAATGCTTACAGAAGAAAAAATTATTTCAGCAGCCCCTGTTAATTATTTAAGAGGAGCTAATTGGTCTAATAAATTAATTATTGCCGACGAATCTCAAAACTTTACGCTAAAAGAGTTGGTAACGCTAGTAACACGAATTGGAAAAAAGACCAAAATGTTCATCTGCGGAGATCCTCTTCAGTCAGACATTAATGGAAAAACAGGCTTTCGTACTATGTGGCAGGCCTTTAATAACAAGGAGAGCTCAGACGAGGGTATTCATTGTTTTGAGTTCACTAAAGACGACATTATGAGAAGTGAGATTTTAAAATTTATAGTGAATAAAATTGAAAACATCCCAAAAATTAAAAATATATAAAAATGGCTAGTATATTTTGTCCCGAATGTGGAGCTAAAGCAGCTTATACTTTAAATAAACCGAAGTTTTGTCAAACTTGCGGGGAAAAATTTGAGGTAGGGTCTGCTACAGCCTCTCAGGCTCATGAGGAAGAAAACTGTGAAGGCGTACCAGTGCTCGAAAAATTAGATTATTCTATAGAGATGGAACGCGGAAAGGTTACTCTTGGAAACTTATTTGATAGTCCCATGGAGCCAAGTGCGGTTGATCGCGCCCCTGCTTCAATTAAGGGCCACAAAACAAAAACAAGAGAAGAATTCCTTTCTCAATCTATTGCAGAGTGTGCGCCACGGCAGCTGCCAGCAATAACTGAGGATGGATCAACAGAGTGAAAAGTACGAAGATAAGGCCGATGTAATAGATAACGAGATACGCAAAAGATACTACAAGTGGCATTTACACGCTATTGCGTGGTTTGATTTTGATGATGTAGCTCAGATTATTCGTGCGCATATTTTTAAAAAATGGGATCAGTGGGACCAAGGGCGACCGCTTGAACCTTGGGTGAATAAAATTATTTCGAATCAATTGAAAAATATTTTACGCAACAACTATTCTAATTTTGCTAGGCCTTGTCTTAACTGTGAGCATAACCAATCTAGAGAACAGGCAGATGGTCAGTTAGCGGCCCTTTGTGCTTTCACCCCTAGTGGACTTCAGTGCAATGAGTGCGATCTTTTTGCTAAATGGCAGAAGACAAAGAAAAATGCTTACGATGTAAAGATGCCCCTATCTTTAGAGTTTCACGCTTATGCCCAAAACACAAACCCCTCTGATCACTTTGACATCAGTAGGGCTACCTCAACCCTTCATTCTAAAATGATGCAAGTTTTAACTCCTCGTCATTTCTTTGTATATAAAATGTTGTTCGTGGACGGCATCAGCGAGGAAGAGGTGGCACGTATTTTAGGATACAAAAGCAACGAGAAGGGGAGAAAAGCAGGCTACAAACAAATTAAGAATTTAAAAAATCAGTACAAAAATATGGCCAAAAAAATCATAAACAAAGAGGATATTTTCTATGAGTAGTTATGCCCTAACAAAACAAGAAAAAGAAAGGGGCGTCGAGCTTTTCAAAGAGCTGGATGGCGATTTGAACGAAGCTGCAAAAAAATTATTTGACGATCCCAATGAAAAAGGAAGCACGGTACGCGGCAGGGCGTTGCGAAAGTTTTGGGTAGAAAAAGGTTTTGAATACCGCACCAAGGTAAAGAAGAAAAGCAGTAAGTATTTTTTGCAAGACACAGAGAAGGATTTTGTTCATCGCCATTATTGCGCTGAAATGACCAAGCGGGAGGTGGCTCAACTTTTGTGGACGGAGGAAACTAATCACCGGGGTTTTTATGAAAGCGCTAAATTTATAGCTTTATCAGATTTCATTAACAAAGAGTTTCCTAACCTAACTAACCTGCGAGATGAAATAACTGGGGATCGTTATGCACCTCCCAAAATTATGTCCACTGTTATAAAAAAGGTCAACAAGGTGGTTTTTAGGGAATTTGATATCGAGAAGATAAGCGTAGCAGATAAAAAATGTCTCGAAAAATTATTAACATATCTCTCTGCTCCTAGATTTATACAGGTAATTAATGCTTATCCTACGAAACAAAATCGAGAACTTTTAGAATCAGAATTCATAAGGTCTACGTGGGACAAACCCGATTTAACTTCAGATGAATTAAATTTATATATAAACGTATGCATGGATTATATTAACCTCAAAGAAATTGAGCAACAAAAACAAAAACTAAACCTAATGTTTGATGACGCTGAGGGGCAAAACGATTTAACGATGCGCTTAACAGAGATGTTAAAAACTAAATCTGAAGAATATAACCAATGTACAAATCGCATTGACAAAATGATTGCTAAGCTGAACGGAGAGAGGTCTAAAAGAATTGCTAATCAGCAACAACGCAATGCTTCGGTATTAGCCTTGGTACATCTTTTTCAAGAAGAAGAGGAGCGCCGACTAATGATCAAAATGGCGGATATGCAAAAACAATCTGTGGAAGAAGAGGCGGACAAGATAGAGAAAATGAATGATTGGAAAGCTCGAGTTCTGGGCATCAGCAGACAGGAGATTATATAATGGAAAGGGTCTGCAAAAAAATATTTCGCTGTGCCGAGTGTAAAAAAGAGTTTGAGGGTCGACCTTCTTTACACAAACACCTTAAGCAGCACGGATTATCAATGGCTGAATATTATACCCTTCATTATCCCCGCTATAATAAACTAACAGGAGAACCGTTGTCTTTTAAAAACATTGAGCATTACTTTGAAAGAGACTTCTCCACAAGGCAACAATTAAGAAAGTGGTGCAACGAGGCCCCTCCAAAAGAAGTGGGCGACTACATACTGAGCATTATGAGCAAAAGACAATGCAAAAAGCAAAGGGAGTATGCGCCATTTCACTTAGAAGTTAAAAGTTGTTTCTTGCCAGACATAGACACTTACAGAAAAATATTTGGCAGCTATAATGAGGCGGTTAAAAAAATTGGCTTGCACCCCCTCTATTCAGAGAAGTTGCCAAAGCGTTTTTTTACTTTTGAGTTGCCTAAAAATCTAAGCATTGCTATTGATACGAGGGAGCAGTCGCCTCTTAGTTTTTCTTTTCAGACTCATCCGCATAAGTTAGATGTGGGTGACTATACTCTTTTTGGTGATTATTATTCTTATACTTATGTAGACCGTAAGTCAGGCACTGATCTACACGCTACTTTGAGCAACCAGAATTACGAACGATTTCGAAGAGAGTTACAGCGGGTAAAGGAATTGGATTCTTATCTGTTCGTGGTTATCGAGTCAACTCCGCAAAAAATGATTAAGGCTAGTCGAGCATTTAAACGTGCAGCAAATATCGATTTTATTTTAAAAAGGGTTAGGGATTTAAGCTATGAGTTTTGTGGGCATTGTCAGTTCTTGTTTACCGGGAACCGAAAAACATCAGAAGAAATTATTCCAAGGCTGCTTTATAAAGGCAAAGAGTTATGGAATACTGATATGCAATATTTTTTAGATCATGAGTTGGATAGAAGGAACACAGAATAGACCTGCTCAGGTATGCCGCTCAAATAAAGAACTAAGCGAAATCGAAGGTTTTTTAGAAGAGAGGGAAGCAAAGCTTGCGCTTTACGAGTTCTTAAGGAATAATATAACTTTCACGGCAGAGCTTATGATGGGGATTAAGCTTTTTCCTTTCCAGCATATGGCGGTAAAGAGTATGTTTGAAACAGATTATTTTCTAGGAGTATGGTCTCGAGGAATGTCCAAATCTTTTACAACAGGTATTTTTGCTGCCTTAGATGCTATCTTAAACCAAGGAGTGGAAATTGGTATACTCTCGAAGTCTTTCAGGCAAGCGAAAATGATCTTTAAGAAGATCGAAGATATTTCGATGCATCCAGACGCGGGGTTATTTCAGCAATGCATCACCAAAGTTTCTAAGAGTAACGATGAATGGCTTATGGAAATTGGCACAAGCCGTATTCGCGCACTGCCGTTGGGAGACGGAGAGAAGTTGCGTGGTTTTAGGTTTCATCGCATTATTATTGATGAGTTTTTATTAATGCCAGAAAGAATTTATAACGAAGTTATTGTTCCTTTTTTGTCGGTTGTTACAAATCCTACACAGCGAGATGATCTATATAAGCTAGAGACGCAGTTGATCGAAGAGGGGCAGATGGAGGAAGAAGAGAGGCATGTTTGGCCCAACAATAAGCTCATAGCCCTTTCCTCAGCCTCTTACAAATTTGAATATCTTTACAAACTGTACCAACAGTTTGAACTTAGCATCACACGAGAAGAGCAAAGGGATAAGGCTTCTAGGTGCATTATGCACTTTTCTTATGATTGTGCCCCCGAGCAGCTTTATGATCAAAATCTTATCAATCAAGCAAAAAGTACCATGAGTACTTCTCAATTTGAGCGAGAATTTGGGGCGGTTTTTACAGACGATAGTGCGGGGTATTTCAAAACAAGCAAAATGGCTTTGTGTACGGTTCCGGATGGTGAGTCTCCGCATGTTGAAATTCAAGGTGATGCAGACGCAGATTATATTTTGGCTTTTGATCCATCGTGGTCTCAGACGGAGAGCTCTGATGATTTTGCCATTCAAATTTTAAAGTTAAATGAAGAACAGCAGAAAGCGACACTGGTGCACAGTTACGCTTTGGCGGGCACCTCTTTAAAGCATCATATTCGATACTTTCTTTATTGTTTGGAAAATTTTAATATAGTTGCTGTATGTGGAGACTATAACGGAGGGGTGCAATTTTTGCAAGCATGCAATGAAAGCGAAATGTTTAAGCAGAAAAAAATAAAATTAAAACAAATCGAAGCACCCTTCGATAAGCCAGAGGAATACCAAGTTAACTTGCGTTATTTTAAAAACGAATACAACAAGGGCGACTACAAGCATGTAATATTGCGGAAACCTACTAGCAGTTGGATACGTCAGGCCAACGAGTTGCTTCAAGCTAATTTTGACCATCGTCGTATTATGTTTGCTAGTCAGGCTATCGACGATCAGTACGTGGCCCAGAAAAACAAAAGCATCCCCATTGAAGAAATTATGTTTTTACGTACGAAAGAAGTGGAAAGGCAAAGCGCGGGAGCGAAGCAAATTGATTTTATTGAACATCAAGCGGATATGATGGGCTTAACGAAAAACGAATGTGCTTTAATACAAATCACTACGACAGCCCAAGGCACTCAGACTTTTGACCTGCCTTCTAATCTTCGACGACAGACTGGGCCGGATAAAGCAAGAAAAGATTCTTATTCGGCTTTAGTGCTTGCCAACTGGATGACAAAAATCTATTTTGACTCGAAAAAACAGCCTAAATCCAATATAATAGAAACGTTCGAACCAATGTTCGTAAACTAACTTTATGACTTTTCAAAGTCACTTTTAATTTAATCAGTGTAAAATTTAACATGGCAAGAAGAAAATATACAAAGCGTTCCGACTATTGGAAAAAATTTGAGAAGAATTTCCAGTATCCTAACAATCCTTATGAAAGCTTGGCGGGGCAATCAGACAATTTTGAACCCAAGCTTGTTGGGGATTCGTTTTATGATTATACTGCCGAAGCTTATAGTAGAGGAGGGGGAACCGGAGGAACGACGGACAATAGGCGCAACAGCATCGCTATTCAGCCAAAACTTTATGGGTATAACAATATACGAGGGGGACTACTACCTTTTCAGTATGCGTTAGACGGGGTTAATGTTCGCGAAGCCATAGAACTGTGTCAAAAAGCTTATTGCAACGTGGCCATTTTTCGAAACTCTATTGATATGATGGCTGATTTTGCCAATTCTGCTCTTTATCTAGAAGGAGGTACAGAGAAGTCGAGGCGCTTTATTAACTCATGGTTTAAGAGAATTGGGATTTGGGGCCTTAAGGATCAATTTTTTAGAGAATATTATCGTAGTGGAAATATTTTTCTTTTTACTGTGGATGGGAAATTTAAGGCAGATGAGTTTGCGAAGATTAGAAATTTGGGCCTTGTAGCCCAAACAAATAAAATTCCTATTAAATATATTTTGCTTAATCCTTTTGATGTTGTGGCTCAGCGTACCACCGCGTTTCAAGTTAGATTTTTTTCCAAGCTTTTGAGTGAGTATGAAATCGAAAGGCTAAAAGACCCTAAAAACGAAGAGGACAAGGAATTATTTGATGCTTTGCCGCCTAAAGTCAAGAAGCGCATCCGTGAAAACTCATGGACGCCAAGCGGAGTAACGGTTCCTTTGGATCCAGCAAAACTAAGATATGC
>NZAS01000217.1 GCA_002686195.1 Candidatus Pacearchaeota archaeon
AATAGGAGTGAGACAAATACTGAGATCTGTCCCGCTCACATATAAATAGTAATCTCAAATGCTTTATTTTTTAGCAAATGAAGTATTTATTAAGGCCGTTACAATAAAGCTGAATTGCTGCATAAGGTGATTCTAAAACTATTGAAGTTTGCCCATCAATAATATCGCTTCCGGTGCATGCAATGGTCACAGGATAGGTGTTTGCGGACCCTCCCTCGTCTTTTATAACAAATGTTTGACCATTTAAAAGGCCGGCGGCGTCAGGAAGAGTCAACGTAATAGAGGATGTAAGGGTGTCCGATTGGATGCCTACCAAATAATCCACGTCTCTTATGAGATAATCATCAGCAACAACCTTTCGAACATAACCGATTCCGCCGAACATTTGAATTTGATAGGCTCGCAATTTAAATAAGCGGCCCTGATCCATAAAGATCCCATTATTCTTGAAGTTCATAAAGCCCACATCAAACCCTTTTACGGTGCTCCCAGAGCCGAACTTTAAATTGTCATTAGATACGCTCAATGTATCGGTGCCAAAATAAATGGTACTACTCGAAACATATAAATTTCGCCAAGGTTTGGCGGCCGAACCAAGATCGTGAACGTTGGCTGTCGCTGGAAAAAAGTTACCGTCTAAATGTAACGCGCCAGTGCAATGGATATTCCCTGTAACAATATATGTACCACTTACCATAGCGGTTCCCGCAACTGACAAAGTGTAAGCGGGGGTATCCGACGATCCTACTTGAATACTACTTGTAGTATAAGCTTTGGTTCCATTGACTTCTGTAAAAATGCCCCCACCACTTCCTCCCGCAGATATACCCGTTAATCCCGAGCCGTCTCCCATAAAATAGGAAGCAGAAATACCAACACTGGCTGTCACATCCCCTGTAATAGTTAAAAGAGAACCGTCAAAAGTTAAATTAGATTCACATACAAGAGAATTGGCATCTCCTCCTACGTTTGTAATCACTGCGTTATTAGTCGCATTCGAAACGCGCGGAATATTAATAACAGAGGCGCCATCCGATGTGCTTAAATTACCTGATACTGTATTGGCTGTTAAAGATCCATCAAACCATCCAGCATTCAAATCTTGAGATGTAATTATAGTACCAGATACAGCGTTGTAGGCCATTAAAGATGTCTCCTTGTATTAATTAGAAGACAAACCAGTTACTACCATCTGAATAGAGGTTAACGGCCGGCATTGTTCCGTTCAGTTGATAAAAGTCTTTATCTTCTACTGAAAAGTTGCCGGCCGGGTGAGACCCAGAAATATAAACCGTGCTGCTGGGCCTATTATTATATTCATCCTTCACTATCAAAAGGGCCCCCGCGCCTACGGTAGACGCACTGGGTAAATATAATGTTTGATCGAAGCTAGCGCTGCACCCTATAATATAATCATATGTTACAATATTATACGTCGCTGTAGTTACCTGTGCATAATTTCCGCCAAATGCTTTTACCCATACGCGCTGATCGGTAGCGGACGCACTAAGTACATAATTAGAAGATCCGGAAATAACCAAACTACCGGAACGCATATGAGTATCATCAATACTGTCCCCAAAATAAGTTGAACCAGTAGCATCAATAACAGCGATATCTTCAATGTGATAAACGCTAGCACTGATAGTGCCAGTAACAATAAGGTTGCCCGATAAAACAACAGTATTTGGTTGGTAACTATACCGTGATGCTGTGTGATACAGCAAGTGAGCAGAACCTGTGGTCCCTCCTGCTGATTCAGTTACAAACTGCAGAGAACCATTAGGACCAGCGGATCCTGAGCCGCTTGATCCTGCGTCGGAGCAATCTATGTATGCCCAACCAAACTTCGCCATCGCTAGCCTACTCCTGACGAACCTGACCAGCTAGGACCTTCACTTGTTTCAACACTTCCTATAGCGATCCCTGTTAAGCCGGCAACAACATCAAACTCGTATATTGTAGCATCTTCTGACATAAACCATAGCTCACTGACTTTTAAATCTAATGGTCCACGTAAACTCGAACTTGGGTGTACTCTGAAATTATAGCCGGGACCTTTATTATGGAGACCATTTTCACTAAAAGCAACCCTCAATTGTCGGCCGGCCGGGTCTTGTGCGCCGGCGCGTGGTTCAATTTGTACCCATTTGGTTACTGCGGGGAATCTAACCACGATACCGCTCCCGCTTACGTGTGCCACACAAGACCCGCTGACAAAGGGCTTACCACTGACTTGATACGACCCCACATTGTTAAGTCCTGGTACTAACTTCCAAGAATTTGCTGGCATTGAAGATCTCCTAAATTATAAACATTCACTATAAATAGTCACTAATTATTTCTATTACGTTTTTGTTGTAGTCTCAGCCGTTTTCGTTCTTCTTTTAGCCTCATCCGTTGTGCGCGGATGCGTTTTTCCTTTTTAGCTACGGAAGGCTTTTTATAACGCTTTCTATTTCGAACTTCTTCAATGATCTTTTCTTTCTTAACTTTCTTTATGAATCTTCGAATCATTCGTTCCGTATTGCCACGACATTCTTTTGCTGTTACTAATACATTACCTTGCTTGGCCATAGTTCCCCTACTTTATTGATTGCCAAATATGCGAAGCATTTCCGAGAATAGAACTAATATCTACCCCCGCATCGCGAGGATCCCCTAAATCAGGGGCGCCCGATTGACTTTCCCTGTTCTTCATCGGCTGTGTGCCTTCAAAAAGGTCGACACCGTTATAAGACGAACCTCCAATCGAATCCATCAATTTCTGTCGATGTTCTTGGAGCTTTACGCGAGTCTCTTGTGACTTACGTTGTACCTGCATATCTTCATTAAATAGCTGCGGATCGGGTTTTTGTTGTCTTTCGACAATCAGATCACCGCTCAGGCCCTTAGTTACTTCGGCCACCACCGTGGATAAAAGCCCTTCTTCTAAAAGGACTTCGTGTATACATTCTTTAACTAAGGGTTTGATAAGTTGTTTTAAATCATTTTTCTTCATAATACTCTCTTATTAATTCCTGCGATAAGTTGCCATCTTTCATAAATCATATGTTCTTGTTGTTGGGCGGCGGCCTCTTTTTCTGGTGCAGCATCTGTCGCGGGTTCCGGGCCACTGTCCGCTAGCTTGGCGGCCTGGGCCATCAATTTTTCCATAGCCATATCTTGTGCTTGTTGGGCCTTGAGTCCAACAAGATATTTTTTATAATTGGCTTTGTCGTCAGGTGTGGCAACATCAGGTTTGACTAGTTTTTTATTTTTCAAACTTTTATCGTTCAAGCCATATCCTTGTTCTATCCCTTTCTCCACGGCGGCGATCATCTTCTTGATTCCACCCTTATCTGTGTCTGCTTTTCGGCCGGCTTCAAAATATGGATTATCTTTAAATTCTCTAAGTGTTTCAAGGGATAATTCTTTCGGCAGGAGCGGTTCGATGTAACTTAATGCACAAATAGCTCCAACAAGAACGGCGCCGCCGGCGCCGCTTATCCATCCAAAAATAGGAATTGTAGCAAGAAAGGCGGCGGCAGGGATCCAGATTTTAGGGTTGCAAACAATAGGGGACATATAATGACATATTTTTACCAGTGTCATAAAACCCCCATAACTTTCATCTATTATTCTAAGCAGTCCTTTCTCATAATCACCGTCTACAATCATTTGGAGGCCATCGTCATCAATCGTATCCCATGCCATGGCGTCGAGGCCCGTTGTGGCGCCCTTTAAAAAAGCTTTAAATAATAGCTTGGGTTTACTTTTTTCTGTATCTTTATTATCGTATATGTATTTTACTGCCTTGGTTAGACTTGTAGGTAGAGCGAGGAGGGGATTTTTAAGAAGAACGCTGTCGGCCATCCAATTAAGCATGCTGCCAGGTTCTTTTTGCTCTTCCTCTTTTGCTTTGGCCATCATCGCTTCAACTGCTTCATCATCTCCAAGTTCGATCACCTCTTTCTTTTCTATTTCCTCGGCGGATGGGATCACCGACTCTTCTTCGGGGGCACCGCCTTCGAGGGGTTCAGTCACCTCTTCTTCTGGTGGGGTTTCGTCGTCAGGAGAAGGCGCGCCTGGTGTGGGGCCCGTACTTACCGGCAGCCCTTCTGGCTCCCGACGAGGTGCCTCCTCTGGCTCCCGACGAGGTGCCGGAGCGGATGAAAACTTAACAGTGTTTACGCGAGCCCAATAATTAATGGCCTTTAACACTTCCTTGCGCTTTACGTCATCTAGGCTTAATGCACCAACAAGCTGTGTAATTTCTCGTGTGCTCTCGGGACCAAAGACCCTGTCTTGTTCTGATTGGGCGCCCTTTAATGCGACGGCCTCTAACACGACATCTTCATCATCAGCAATTTCTGCAAATTTAGAAACGATACCTTGCAATTGTTGAGGCGTTAAAAAACCCAACTGACCTAAAATACTAATCAACGAATCAGGTTGTTTGGAAGTGAGGCCAAAAATAGGCTTGGCAGCCGTAGCACGGGGAGAGGGTGGTGCCGGCGGTCGTTCAGTGGGCTCCTCGGGTGCGGCTGCTGGCTCGGGTTCTTCCTTTAAAAAAGTGCGCCATGCGTCTGTAATCCCTTTGTCGGCGTCAAAACTCGACCAGCTACTCATCGTCCAGCACCTCGTTAAGGAGGCGATTAATTCTATCTGCTTTAGTGAATATATTTGACTCTCGCAATTCTTTCGCCTCTTTTACCATAAATGCACCAGGGGTTGATGGTTCGGATACGAAATCAAAACAAATCAATTGAAAGTCGTCCTCTACCATTGTTTGGCCATTGCCTTCACTAACAGAGCCCATACCGCGGGAAGAAATACCAAGCTTAACGCCCGACTCTACCAATGAACGAAGAATCTTTCCAGAGGGAGTATCTAATACTTTTACTTTTCCCATCACACTTTTCTCTTCCATCCAAACAGAAGTAACCATATGAGAAGCATTTCTAAGGTTAATAACCGAATCGTCAGGGTGATCTAATTCGCCTAGGGCTCTGTTTTCTTTTACGAGTTTCTGATAGTTTTTTACTTCTCTCATCAAAGTTTTGTAAGGATAAACACGACCATTGCCGTTTTGTATATCGGCTTCTTGTAGTTTGCCAGAAAGCATCATGCCGCCGTTTGATACAAATCTTTTTTCATCTTCTGTCAAAAGATCTTGACACACGCCACCTTCGCATAGTTCGTAGTATTCTCGTAAAAGTACTTTAGCCATAGCTAAGACCCTTTACAGCACAACCTTACTGGTTGAAGCATCCATTTCCGTGTCCAAAAGTTAGTCATTTTTTACCTCTACTGTTTTAAAAAGTTTAATACCTTCATCTCCAAATGTCATATTTAATATATATGATGTTCCGGACGATAACCATCCCAAAAGAAAGAAATTTGCGACAGTAATATCAAAATTAAATAGTTCTGTAAACGGAGAAAGCAACATTAAAAACCATCCAACATGAAAACCCATGCACATGGGACAATTGGCTAATTCACCTGATTTTCCTTTCTTGGGTCTTATTCTCTCAAATATTTTACCATAGACAACAATTTGTGTGAGGCCGTAGGCGCAAAGTATAAAATATAATAGTTCCATATTGTTCTAACCTGTTGTTACTGTTGCAAACTGTTTCATTGACGGCCCCAAAGCTCTAACGATTAATTCAGCAGTTCCCACCGCCTTAACTGCAGCATCCCACCATGGCTTAATGCCACTAGTTACCGAAATCAATTTATCTATAATGCTTCCAAACTGGCCCTGTATAAATCCAATAAGTTCTGCCTTAACAGTATCTTGAACCCATGCTTTAAATTCTTCCACAATCTGAGTTTTAGCATCATCAAGGGCGCCTTTAATCTTTTCAACCCACTCCAAATACGGTTCAACGAAGTCTTTAACTTTATCCCAAAGCCACGCCATCCCAATTGCCATTCCGGCAAATCCAACAGCCTTTTTCCATCCCTCCAATTTGAGAAGAGTGTCAAATAATTTGCTAATGATATCTACCGCCTTAGTTGTTATATCACTAAGTGAAGGCATGCTCCATTCAGAAAAATAGCCTATTAATTGCTGCAACACGGAAGTAACTTTTTCTTTAATATTGCTTATTGCCTGGGTCCAAAGAGTTTCTGAAAACGGCTGAATCAAGCTTGGATCTGAAGAAACACGATATAGTTGTTGAATTATAATCCATCCGTCTTTACCAAATTGTTTTACACCTTCAACAGCATCAATAAATTTACCGGCGACTTGACCAGCTACCGTTTTTACTTTTTCAACGGCCCCATCCCAAAATGCTTCAAACAACATTTGTTCTTGGAGAATCTGTTGTTTTAATTCTTCGGTTAATGGGGCAATATCACCAGATTCGTTAAGGGGTAATTGAACACCTAAAACACCAGTGATATATTCATAATCTTCTAGGAGGGGCTTTCCAACTATATCTTCAACGAGATATCCTCTCCACCCCTCCATTATCAGTTTCATCTCGGACACAAGAACACTCCTATAGGGTATACAACATATTCAATG
>NZAS01000218.1 GCA_002686195.1 Candidatus Pacearchaeota archaeon
AATCTATATCAAAAACCACAGCTAATAAATTAAATATTGATTTATCTGGAGTTGGTGTTGATAAAGTTAATTTAATACCATATGGTACAGATAAGTATACTCAGGATGGCGATGAACAGCCTGTAGAAGCTTTGGATTTTATACCGTTTAAATTTTATGATGCTATTAATGAAGCTCATATAGTTTTTAGAGCAATATTAAGTGGTATAACAGATACATTTACTCCAGAGTATGCAGAAGAAAGATATATAGGTAGACCAGATAAAGTTTATGTTTATCAAGGAACTAATAGAGAAATTCAATTTACATTTGATGTTTATCCTAAATCTGTTAGAGAATTAGCTAGTTTATGGAAAAAATTAAATTATTTAGCAGGATTAACATATCCTTCATGGACGAATGCAACTGGTGGTGGTTTAGGTATGATTTCTCCTTTTTCAAGATTAACAATTGGAGATATGTATTATGAAGCACCAGGTTTCATATCAGCTTTAACGTATACTGTTCAAGATAATGGAACTTGGGAAACTGATGTAGCAAAACTTCCTAAATATGTACAAGTAAGTTGTACATTTGTTTATATTGGACATAGATTACCAGCTACTATTCAAAAACATTTTGATTTAGACAATGTAAAAGAAACGTTTTATAGAGGTGAACAAGCTAATATTCTGGGTCAGGCAGCCGCTTTGGCAGGTGGTGCCTTTGGTTTGTTAGGTGGTAATGAAGTTGTAGATTTAGCTAATACAGCATATCGAGGATTTGCACTTGGTGTAATACCTAAATTTGGTAGTGGTGGTTTTGATGATCCAAATCGACAAGCTTTAAATGATCCAGGACGTGCTCTTACGAATACAGAAAATAATATTGGGCCGGGATCGTTGAGTGGATGGCAAACTGAAGCGAGCTCTAATCCAACGAGTATTCTTAATTACGGGACTACAAATATTAACAACTGGCAACCGAGCACAGGTCTCTATTAATATATGAAAAGATACGCTAAAACTCCAATTAAAATAGATAAGTCAGGAATGAGAGTATATTCCACAACTTATTATCCGCCTATATTTTTAAATGATGGTGATACATTTATCTATGCAAAGACTGGTGATAGACTTGATAATTTAGCATTTAAAGCTTATAAAGATGCATCATTGTGGTGGGTTATATCAAGGGCTAATGACCTAAAAGGAAGAACTGCATTATTATCAGGAGAAATTATAAGAATACCAGCTGATATAACAGGTATATTGGAGAATTTTCAAAAGATAAATGAACGCGGTTAAGTTATGATTAATTTAACACCAATTTCAGAAAATATACAAAAAAGGTTATTTGAAAAAATGTCTGTTTTGGGTAGAGAACAGATGGCAATTAATAATACTGTTACTAGCCCAGGAGTACTTACTCATGATAAATTAGCAACAAGAAGTACTTTTTTAAGAATGACTTCTGGATTAGGAAATCCAGTTATTTTAGTTGGAGGAGAATTAACTGGTGATTTTAATATGGCAGCTGGTTATGAAGATATTTATGGTCCTCGAACAAAACTGGATAGAATGGGGCACGAACGGCTGACTCAATTAAATAAATTCAAAAGACCAATGCCTGGTTTAAAATCTGCAGATATAAGTTTTAGAGGTGGAATAAGAGCATTTAGAGAAGCTACAATTTCTTGGACTTGTTGGAGTTTTGATGACATAACAAGATTATCACCACATTTTTTGTCGCCTGGGGTAGATGTTTTATTAGAATGGGCTTGGGTGTATGATGAATTTAGTTTACAAAATTTACCTACATTATATGATAAGAGTAGAGGTATGGGAATAAAAAAAAGAAGTGCATACCAAAGTTATTCAGAAATTGTAGACGCAAATAAAGGTGATTTTGATTTTATGATTGGTATGATTAAAAACTTTGAATATACTACTCGTGCTGATGGTGGTTTTGATTGTCAAACAAAGATTACAAGTGTTGGTGCAAGTATTTTAAACAGTAATCAACAATCTACAGATGTTATAACTGAAAGCACAACTTATAATATTAGTAAATCAGAAGATCCAGATAAAATTATTTCAGATATTAAAAAAGCAATAAAGTCGAAAAATCCACAAAAATTAATTGATTTTGATACTGGTGGTACTTTAAAAAGTTTTATTGCTTATATTGATACGTATTTGAGATGGCCTTGGAATCCAATTTGGGAGATGGCTAAAAATACAGATACAAAAGATAGGTATTTTCATAAACCATTTGCAAGTATGGATAATTTTGCAATAACAGATTCAGGTCATTTTTATGGTAAAAAAGGCGCATATCTTGTACATCTTAGTACTGAGGAAGGAAGAGTTAATAACGCTTGGGTACAATGGGGCTGGTTTGAGGATAATATTTTATCTAAATTTTTATCGTTAGTTGCACCAGGTGCTAGTGACCCATTTGTTACTAAATTTAGATCAGTAGAAAAAACAGATGGTGGTTATGAAAGTGTTAGAATAATGAATCATAAAGATTTACAAACTGTTGATATAAATAAATTTATTTTACCTGGACAACTTTTTCCATTTAATCCTAGTGGTCAAAAAAAGACGTTGGTCTCTCCAGGAGAGATAAGTTCAAAAAGGACCCGTACGCCAGATCCAGATGAGCTCCATGTTGAGGATCTTGAGAAAGAGGAACTTGCTCCCCCACCAAGTGCTAAGGGAGATCCTGCGTTAATATTTGCATTAAAAAATGTATTAGATCCATATTTTGAACCATTTTCAACTGATAGTACATCTACATCAGTTGTTTCAGAAATTAGAAATGTACATTCAGAATTATGGTCAGTAAGAGAAATGGCAAGAGTTAAAAAATATAAGCGTAAAGGATGGGCACCAGATGATACAATAAATATGGATGCTTGGCATGGTAAGAAATCAACTGCTGGAACTAAAACTGAAAGTAGAACAGTTAGTAAACCAGGATATCAAGGTTATTTAAGAAATATGTTAATTAATACTAAATTAATAAAAGAAGCGTTTGGTGTTGATGATGAAGGTAAATTTACACTAGAAAGTGTTAATGTAAAAGAAGCATTAGAGAATTTACTTTCTATGTTAAATAGTGATATTAATATGTGGGATTTTAGAATTTCACAGGATGAAGTAGAAACAAATAGGTCTAAAATAGTAGATGATCAAATAATTGCAATTGATTTACAACAGAAACTTAAAATTAATGATCCTATAGTGATGGATCCAGGAGCTAAATCTAAATATACACAAGGTACTTTATTAAATAATGGTGTTTTTTTCTTTCCTGTATGGGATCATAGAAGTATGGTAAAAAGTCAAAATATAACATCTAAAATTCCTAATGCAATGGCTTTATCAATAATGTATGGTGCTGGTTTTGATGAACTTAAAACTATGGGTACTATACCACCAGAAATAGATTCTAAAGAAGGTACTGCTTTAGCTAAGATGTTTAGTGAGTATCATAGTAAAAATCCAAATGTAAATACGAAAAATATAGATATCGCTTTAAAACAGACTGGGTATGAAAAAGTAGGTGCAAATGGAACTGAACCACTTTCTAGAGAAGGTGGTGATGATAATATTAAAGAGTGGTTAAAAGTAAATTCCAAAACAACATTGAGAAATAAATATGAAGAAAAAATTGAAAGGATTCGGAAACAATTGGATGTTCATGGTAAAACTGATTTGTCATCGCATGTTGAACTTACAATAGAAGGAGAAAAAGAAGGAGAAAGGAAAACTGTTCCATTTCCGTTACCAGAACAGATAATTCTAGATCCAAAGTATTGGAATTCAATTATGGACGTAGGAGATGATAAAAGTCAAAAGATTGCTAATATATATCATTCTAAATATCACAATACTGGTAAAATGAAACAACAATTTATAGATACTATACGTGCTTTAATAACTGGAACAGGGGAAGTGAATATTGATAGTAAAAAACCGTTATTGATACCATTAGACCTTGAGTTAGCTATAGATGGTATTGGTGGAATAATACCAGGTAATTCTTTTCATTCATCTTATTTACCTGAACGATATCAAGAAGAAACACTTTTTCAAGCATTTGATGTTAATCATACAGTTGATGGCAGTGGATGGACAACAACAATAACAGGAAAAATGAGAACAACATTTGAAAAAGCAGTGAAAAAAGTAGGTGATGATGATATGAAAGCAGCGATGGAGTCATTAAGTGCGTTAAAGAAAGGATTGGATAAAGAAGTAGAAAACCAAAGACTTGCAGAAGAAGTGGCCGCAGCCAAGGCAGCAAATGAAGCGGTAAAACAAAACGCAAAAGACAAAAGGGACGGTAAGATTATCATGGTCGGTGGAAAAGAAGAAAAAAATCCACATGATTGGTCAGGTGACTCTTGGAAAAATCCTACATATTTAGGAGGTAAAACTTTCAAAGAACTGAATTTCTTCCAACGCCAAGGGGTGACTGTAGGACTCATTAAACCAGATTAAAAGATTATGTTAAGTAAAATACAAATACAAAGAATAAAAAGAAATTCAGAACGAGTAGAAGAAGGTTTAATAACTAGATTTAGAGAATTTTTCTATACAGACACTAATAGTTTTGTTAAACCAGATACAATATATTCTGTTTATTATACGGTAAATAAAACACAAGTATATTTTACTGGATTTTTAGATAGTAGAAATTCTAGAAAGATTATAAAGGTTGGTGGTGGAAAAACTATGTTTGAAATTTATTCTAAATTAAATCCTACACAAAGAGAAAACTATCCAGAAAATATACAAGTAATACCAACTGAAAATGATTACCTAAGAGGTTCTATTACAAGATATTTTGCACAAAAAGCAAATGATTATTATGCAGTTATATTTGAAACAACAAAAGATGCGTATACTAATAAAAGTAATTTATATAGATATGTAGAATTTGAATGGGTGATATCTGGTATTAAGAGTGTTGTTATGACAGAGAATCGGTTGATTATGAATGGTATAAATAGAGATTTTCCAGGAATTAGTAAATTATTATTTCCACTACAATTATGGAGACCATCAAAAAACTCACCAGATTATTTACAAAAAAAATTGTCATTAGTGAAAAATCCTTAATATTTATAATAAATAAAGGTTATGATTAGATGAAAAAATTTCATCCAATTCGAGGAAAAAATGTCCATATAATATTTCAATCTCAGGCTCTTGGAGATACTTTAGCTTGGTTTCCATATGTAGAACAATTTAGAGTTGATAATAAATGTAATGTGAAGTTATTTCTTCCTATGCAAGAATTAATACCATTACTAAAACCAAATTATCCTAAAATAGAATTTCTTAGTGAAGAGAAATATATGCACGCACGATATGCAGTATGTGAACATGGGTGCTCGTGTGGTGATGGTGAAATACATTTTAAATTACCAATGAATGCTGATGGAATAATTAGTTACAAGATAGGATGTAGTTGGGATGGTAGACAGTATATTCCATTACAACAATCAGCAACAGAAATATTAGGATTGCCGTTTGTTGAGAAAAGACCTAATTTAGTTTTTAAAAATTATGGTAGACCAATGAAAGAAAAGTATGTTTGTATTGGAGTACATACAGGTGGCCCACAATTAAAGTATTGGAATTATCCTAAAGGTTGGAATTATGTAGTAAGGTATTTAAACCATAAAGGATACAAAGTTTTAGATATTGATTTAGAAGAAGATCAAAGTAGAGATGGTTATATTAATGAACTTCCAAAAGGTGCGATAAAAAGCCAAGGTAAACCGTTAGAAGAAAGAGTTAATGAATTAATGCATTCGGAATTTTTTATTGGGTTGAGTAGTGGTTTATCTTGGTTGGCTTGGGCATTAAATAAAAGAACTATTATGATAGGTGGTTTTACATCATCTTGGTATGAATTTCAACATAAATGTATACGTGTTCGTAATGATAAAGTATGTAATAGTTGTTGGCACAGAGATGAATCACTAAATCTTAAAGGTGAATGGAATTTATGTCCAGAACATAAAGGAACTGAAAGAGAGTTTGAATGTTCAAAAGAAATAGACCCATCAATGGTTTTTAGTGCAATAGATAAGGTTATAAGTGATAGTAGAAAATAAAGAACAATTAGTTGATTTTATTAAGAGTTACAATAGTGAAGATAGTATAATAATTCCTATATTTTGTGATAACAATAAACATCCAGTTGAAACAGAAGCATCTTTATTGTATATTCAGTTAATGAGTGGAAAAGAATTTATTTTACCATTTAATCATAGTGAAACTTTGGATATAGATATACCAGTATTAAAGTCAAAATTCAGAAAGTACACATACGATAGAAAAAAATTAAATCATTTCATGAAATTAGATAATGTGATAGATGTAAATTTTTTACATTATATGGCTATTAATGAACCATTACATATAGAAGAAATAGATACGAATGCTCATCATTTTTTTAATATGATGTATTATAGGAAGAAAAATATTAATACTATAATACCTGTATTGAAACATTTAGAGTATTGTAGGGAGTTAGTGGTAATACTTAAAGATACAATTGAAAAATATGGTCAACACGTCAATGTGTCATATAATAATGATGTATTAGATAACTTAACTTATATTGAATGTAATGGACTCCAAACCACAAATAATATAGTTTATAGTGAATATAATCCTTATACTTCTACAGGTCGACCATCTAATAGATTTGGTGGAATTAATTTCGCAGCATTAAATAAAACAGATGGTAGTCGTAAACAATTCATCAGTAGATTTGAAAATGGTATGTTGGTTGAGTTTGATTTTGATGGATATCATTTACGATTGATTGCTGATAGGGTTGGTTATGAATTTCCAGAAGGTTCAGTACATGAACATATGGCTAAGTTATATGGAGTTGATTATCAAGAAGCAAAAAGTCTTTCATTTAAATATTTATATGGTTATATTCCAGATGAGATAAAAGAAAATAATAAATATTTTAATAAAGTTAGTGATTATATTAATACTCTATGGGAT
>NZAS01000219.1 GCA_002686195.1 Candidatus Pacearchaeota archaeon
CTATCATCAATATAATAAGACAATACATCCCCAACATAGGCTGCCATTTCAATAAACATCATACCTGGGTCTGACTCATTAAAATCATTAAATGTGTTAGGAAAGTATGTTTTAGAAAAATCTATTAAACTATCTTTAAAGTTTGAAAAATCTTTACTAAGATATTTTACTTCTTTTTTTTCTGATTTTGCCGGTGTAGCCATTTAAATCTCCTAAAAATTGGAAAAGAAAGTTAATTGTAAAGAATCAAATACGCCTGGTTCTATAGTAACACCAAACTCTAATGAAACATCAATTTGATTTGGATTCTGTTCATCTACGATAACATCAATTCTATTAACAACTACGTGTGGTAACCACATTTTTATAGCATCTTTAATAGCATCTTCCACTTTCATTGTTGTATCACTTTGAATTGGGTCAAACAAAATAGAATATAAATCAGAACCAAACTCTGGCAAAAATGGTCGTTCACCTTTCATTGTCAATAATAAATTTTTTATATTATGTGACGTTTGTTCTAATGTTGTTTGTGTTTGTTGAAAAAATCCAGACGTAGACCTACCAAGTGGAAATGATAATCCAATCCAAGTATCTGGGTTTAAATCATTTTCTAATGCACCCATTTACTATTTTCCTTTTTTATTATCTATAGCTTTCATTACTTCACTATAATCTCTTGTTAAAGCATTTTGAACATGGTCAGGAACATCTTCAACATTAACACCCGCTTTTCTTATAGTATCAACTGCTCCCATTTCTCTTTTACCTTCGTCTGATTTACCATATCCCATTAATTCGCCAACACGATTGGTATCAAATGAACCACCACCTAAAGTTGGATATTCTTCAAAACCTGGTTTAGTAATTCCACCTTTAGTTTCATTAAGAATTTTATTTATAGTCTCATTGTTTGAATAAGTGACTTCTTCTTTAATTTCACTATCATCTGGTGGATTAAATTCTTTTGATAAAGATTTTAAATCTACCGTTTCATCTTTAAAGTCCTCTTTAATAAATATCTCTTTTAATTGTTTTGGTAGTTCTTCTTTAACTTTCTTTTCTACTATTCTTTCAATAATGTTTATAAATCGTTTTTTATTCATAACAATCTCCTATTAACCTTTAACTCCAGCTACACCCGTTGGAACTTGTAATACAAATCCACGAGCTTCAGCTTCTTTCACTGGAATAATGGAAGCTTCTGCTCTCATTTCTTCATTAGTCATATCTGTAAATGTCCATGTTTGATTTTCTCTCATTTTTCGTTGAGTTTTATCATCAGTATAAATCCAAGCGGTAAAACTTTCAGGGCCAGTTTTAACAACATCACCATCATTTAAAAATTTTCCAGCTTTTACATTCTTTCCATTTACAGTTACAATACCTGATGTTTTCATTATAATAGCTTTGGCCATAACTATCCTCTTACTCCTGCTGTTGCTGTTATATTATCAATTTCATAGACTACTTCCTCAGCTATATCTGTAATTTCTTCCCACACAACATTATCCCACATCGCCTCTAAATCCAAATCTTGTTCTATTACACATTCAAAATCATTATTACCTGTAAGTTTAGTTGGTGTACATGATACATCACCATCTTCTTCTATAATAGATAAACTCTTTCCACTAATAATTATCATGTCACCTTGAATTCCAATAATATCTTCACCTTCATATACTTCTTGACCCATTTTAGCTACCTCGCCCATTATAAGTGGATTTCCTTTAATATCAATAACACTTCCTAATTTTAATTTTTCGCCCATAATTATCCTCTAACTCCAGACGCGGCTGTTATTTTTTCTGTTTCATACCCTTCGGCATCAACAATATCTGGTATCTCATTCCAGACCGTATTATCAAACATAGCATCTATATCTTCATCCACCCATATATCACAAGTAAAATTACCTTTACATACTATTTTTGTTGGTGTACATAATACATCACCTGTTACATCTAAAGTCCACATCTTTTTACCAGCTATAATTAACTCGTCATTATCAGTTCCACTTAATAAATCCAACTCATAAATATATTGACCCAGTTTGATTAATTCATCATTAACACGTGGATATCCTTTCATATCAGTAACCTTCCCCGTTGGAATTCTTGTATCTATTTCTACTGCCATAATTATCCTCTAACTCCAGACGCGGCTGTTATATTTTCTACTTCATATTGTAAAGTAGTTACATTTCCAATCTCTTTGAAAACAGTTTCTTTCCACATTTCATCTAACTCTGGTAGTTGAATTGTCCAATCTTCATCTACAGAATATCCACCATCTGCTCCATCAAATACCCCATGACCAACATCCCCAATTGATGATAGTGGAACAATTGGCCAAGGAATTAATGTAGCTCCAACATATCCAGGAACTGGAGTAACACCTGTAGCCGATGGTGTCAATACGGTATCACTTGTTGTAGTACCAGGCATAAATACTAATAGTGGTATTATATGTTCACCTTGTACCAAACAAGTTACTATATAACTATGAATAGAATCTACAAATCCATATGATTCGTAAGAACAAATTTGGTCTATAGTTCCAGTTACCCCAACTTCAGGCCCGAAATGTCTACCATATAATGTTAAATTATTAATTAAAGTTTCTTTTGGTGTTTCTCGTTCAACTACTTTACCCTTACCAATACCCATTGTAGTCATAGACATTGGAATACCTTCGCTCGTTGTTTTACCAGTTGTTACAATAGGGCCAACACTTGGTATATTTTTATCAATTCTTATATCTGGTGTATCTGTAAGCATAATTACATCACCACTTTCTACAAAATTATCTATTGCAGTCGCCGTCAATTCGGCTACTTTTCTAATATTTTCTTCATGTGAAAGAGAATCATCTGGTTTCAACTTATAAACCTCAAATAATTCTTCTTTTAACTGAATTCGAGCTAAACTACCAGCATCTGCTTCCCAATTTAACTCAATAGCCCCTGCTTCAATCAAAGAACCTTCAACAACTCCTGGTATTAACTTAAAATAAATATAATCACCCATTGGAATCTTTTCTTCTATTATATACATCCCAGTAGAACTATCTTTTTTTATTTCAACTTTAGTAGCAAGTGGAATTCTTTCAAGTTCTAATTCTGTTCCACTATTATCATTAACTTGTAAATAAATACCAGTTATATTTCCCATTGTTCGGTCAGGTTCTGACGGAGTATCTACTTCAATATTCAAAATTTCGGGATTCTCAGCATCATAGTCATTAAACTTTTTTATAGCAGAGTTCCACTCCACCAGACTAGCATCCATTGCCTCTTTCAGTTTAGCTTGATTATCTACTATATCATTTTTACCATCCTCCCATTTCTTTACTGCAGAGTTATATTCTTTTTCCTTAGTGTTCATATCATCATAATATTCATCCCACGTTGGTTTACTAAAGTATGGATTATCAAGAGTTATTGGTTCTGGTTGTTCAACTGGAGGCGGTAAATTTGTCTCTATAAAGTATTCTCCTTGATTTTTTATTTTTTCTTTATTTTGTTTTATCATCCCATACTTAGAAGTAATACCAGGTAAAAATACTAAATGTAATAAAGTTCCTTCAAACTTACCTCTATCAGAATCGGTTACCACAGGACCTGGTGCCATTGTAAATGCTCCATAAGTGTCTGGAACACCAGGATTTAATTGAGTATCTGGTGCAGTAGTATCACCAACTATCTCTACTTTTTCAATATAATCTTGTATATATCTTGACATAGCATCGGCAAGTTTCATTAACCACTCATCCATACTTTCTGTTTCAACTCGTTTTAAAGGCCCGTCTATTTGTCCAGATATTTGTAAATGAAAATCTTTTACTTTATTGTAAAACTCTTCTGTATTTAATTTTGGTATTTTTTCTGTTAAAGGCATTATTATTGTGTCTTATTTCTTACACTTAAAAACCCAAATCCATTGTCTTCAAGGTCTTGTTTAAATTTTAAAAGTTTACTTGGGTCTGCTAAAACACCAGGTGTACCAGGATATAATAATCCCATAATAATATCAGTTAATTCTTTTAGAGCATCTACAAGAGCATCACCCTTAACAACTGGTTCCAATTCACCTTTTTGGTCATCTTTAGGAGAAGTTCCAAGATAAAGTTTAGAATCTCCAGTATCTATTATAATATTCTTTTCACCTCTAATATGAACTTGTCCTTCTGTATGCATACCAATAAGACCTGGTGAATTTAAACTAATTCCAGCTTCTGCATCAACAACAAACGCAGTATTAGTAGCAAAATAAGTACTCAAATTAGTATAACTATATAATCCACCTTGTTTAGTATTAAAAACAATCTTATCCGAATTTAATATTATTTGTTTTCCATCAAATGTTGGTGGATATTCTAAATGAGCGTGATGTATACGTGCTTTATGAACTGCTGTAACAGGATTTAATGGTACTGTTTCATTAGTGGTCAAATATATTGATGTTGCATCTGCATTTATATCTTCTACTACATAAGAATCAAGTCCATGTCCTAATTCAAAAAACTTTTCTTCAAACGTTCCTATCTTAGAACTATTATCATCTCCTTTCATTCCAGCTTCTTGACTATAATAATCTGTTAATTGACCAGCTCTCATTTTAATACTTGGAGAAGGCCCAAATGTATCTTCTGGTAAACCAGTTGTACCTAAATCTTCATCATCCGATATATTACTACCAAGTCTTATAGTATTACCAAACCTACCTTGTATGGTAATATCACCTTCATATGGTTTTAATTGTCTAATTAACCTATTTCTTGTAAAAAACTCTCCAAGAGAAAATGTATCTTCTTTTTCTTCTCTTGGTGGTTCTTCGCCACTATCTATAAAAGAATACATTGTAGAAAAAATTCCTGGGTCTGGTTTATCAATCACATCACTCAATCCAGGCACAGAATTTGTATTAATATGTGAAATAAAATTTAAAGTTTGTGTATAAAATTGCATACCAAGATAATTTACACAAACAACATATTCACCTTTTAACGGATATTGTCTTATATTTGATTCTAATGGATAATACCAATTACACATATCCTCTTCAAGACCGTTTTGACTTTTTATTAATCTAATCTTGGCCATTCCTATGTCTTTAAATTCAGTTTCTTGTCCACTTATTGATGCTGTAGATAGAACTGGTTTTTTTTCTTTTAAATCTTCATAAGTTAAAAGAATATCTAATACTTCCCCAACTTCTAATTCATAAAATTCATTTTCAGATTTTAAATTTTTTATTAAATTAGCAACAGAACCAAAGCTTGTTAGTCCGCCAAGTAATGTTGGTAAACTTTTTTTCTTTTCTTCCTTGTGATATGCCATATTAATCCATAGTTTCTATTTGTTTTTGTATTACATCCGATTCTTTTTGAATTTCACCAACAGTATCGTGTAATCCTCTCATAAGTTGTTCTTTTTCTTTATCAGATAAACCAAATTCCGATTCGCTTCCAACTTTAGACTCAGCTGCTATTAATCTTTGAATAACTGCCGCTAATTTTACAAGTTGCTCATCATTTTTAACATTTATTTCCAAATATTCTTTAATCATTGGAACTATTTGTAATGCTGTATCACCATCTTTAATAAATTGTACTATTTCTCGTGTTAATACATCAAGCTGCTTACGATTTGTCTCTGTATTTTTATAAATATCTTCAAATAAATCTGAGAGAGTTTTTCCCTCAAATATTTCATAATCTTTAGACATGGCTTTTTCCTATTTTATTTTTAATGATTTATAGTGTTATAACCCAATAATAAATATCTTTTTATGAAAAATTGATTAATATATATGATATTTATTAATAACAAAACTAACCAAAAAAGGATGAACTCGTGGATAACACAACAATAGAGAACCTTATCGGTGAGTATGGTTGGTTATTTCTTACGGGTATTATAGCCCTTCTATTTCAAAGTACTATACAAGAAGCCGTTGATGGTTTAATGATATTTTTAGGAAACGACTACAACGAAGATGATGTCGTTGAAGTTGATGGCTCACCAGGCCGTATAGTAAGAGTCGGTATATGGAAAACTGTATTCTTTATCTATCACATCGTAAATGGAAAAATCGTAGGTGGCTCTAAATTAGTAGTAGCTAATTCTAAATTAAAAGATTTGAAAATAGAAAAACCACTACCTAACTTAGATTTATCAAAATACAGCAACCATGATTAATACATATATATAGCATGATTAAATCCAATATATATAATAGTTATTTATAAGGTATTCTATAACAACTTGTCGAAAGGAGAGACATTATGAAAGAGATTATGGCAACCGTAAACGAATGGATAACAGGTCTAACTACAACTTTACTAAACTTTATTGCTGTTGGAGCAATTGTTGAAGTACTGTTTGGGTCTGGAGTGTTCGGTGTTAGTGTGATAGGAAACTTGACCGCTATCATTAATGGTTTTGGTAACAGTGGATTCGCTGGATTACTAGCCTTACTATTTTTAGTAGGACTATATAAGAAGTAGTCACATAAAAAAAGGGGAACTATGTTCCCCTTTTTACTTTGTGGCGTGTTATATTATAATTAAAAACTAAAGTTATATGGTTCACCACTATTAAAATTCATATCTCGATTTATTAAAGACCCAGTATAATCAACATTTATTTGACCAAATTTATTATATTCATATGCAAGTCGTTTATGATATTTTTTTAAAGTATTGACAACTCGTGTAATATGTTGTGTATTAGAACCAGTCATTTCTCTAATTAAAATATAAAGAGCTTTTTTATTAAAATTCTCAATAAACATTCTTCTTCTGAATAATTCTAAAATAGCGTCAACAATCATTATATCACGATGTCGTTTAAAAACTTTATTTAAATTTGCATCCCAGAATCTTAAAGTTTCATCTAAAAATTGTGAAGTTTCATCTATGAAATCATCCATTTGTACTTTTTTATCAGCTCCAGTTTTACCACCATAATCTAATACAGCTACATCTGATTTTTGTTTATATGTTTTATAATTTTTATTATTATGTAAAATTAAATAATTTTTAGCTACAATACTAAAATAAGAAAACGCTTTTCCCTTACCTTCTTTAAACTTATGCATATTCATTACAAGAAAAGATACCACTTCATTTTTCACATCTTCACTTGATACATCAAAATAATAAAATTTAAATGTATGAATTATATTTTCGCATAATTTATCAAATGCTTTACGAATATGTTCATTATAAATTTTATTTCTTAACTGCGGGTCATCAGAATTATTATATCTAATTATAGCGTTTTCTGTTATTTGTGTAAAGTAATAACGACTACTTCCTTTTTTTAATTTTCTACCCATTAATGTTTTCTCCATTTACATAATCATTTAAATTTTCAATTGTTAATTTTATTCCTTCAAAAATTGAACCGATTTCATCATCAGATTCAAAATGTCCAGTAGAATCTATCTTTTGTAATTCGCCGTATGTATTTTCAACCATTTCTGATGTTTCTTCAATCCAAGTTTCAAGTAATTCTGTTTTTTTCATTAAATTCCAAATTACATAACAACCAACTACATCTGCTATAATAAAAATTACTAATCCTGTTTCTAATATCATTATTTATCTCCAAACAATTCATTAAACAAATCTTCATGTTTTTTAGAAAGACCATCTTCTCTTACTGATTCTTTTTTACTACCTACAGCTTGTTTAATATTGTTAACAGATTTATTTACAACCTTTTCTTGTTCTTGTTCAGTTCTTTTCCATTGGTCACCTTCAATGAATGTAGCCATAGTATC
>NZAS01000220.1 GCA_002686195.1 Candidatus Pacearchaeota archaeon
ACTATTGACTTCAATCTACGAAAAACAAAAAGTAATCACTGCCTCAGAACTCTTAAAACAAATTGGCCTTAAACTTAACGATGAATCTTCTTTCCTCTACCAAGCAGCCAAAAACAATGTCCCAATCTACTGCCCAGGAATAGCAGACTCAACTTTTGGCTTTCACCTATTCATGTTCCAACAAAAACACCCTGACTTTATTGTTGATACAATAAAAGACATGCAAACCTGCGTTACCTCTCTTTCATTTGACGAACAAAAAGGCCTCATCTCTCTAGGAGGTTCAATATCAAAACATTACGCAATATTCTCAGCAATTCTCTCAGGAGGTTTTGATTATGCAGTCTACTTAACAACATCTCATCAATCTTCAGGTTCAATGTCAGGAGCAACAACCCAAGAAGCAAAATCCTGGGGGAAAATCAAAGATGATGCCCAAGCAGCCACTGTAATAGGAGACGTCACAATTACATTCCCATTATTAATGACCTCCGTCCTAGACACCCTAAATAAAGAAAACCTTCTCAAAAATGACAGCCAAATTCCTTCTAAGTAAATCCAAACTGTTAGAACAATACAACCTCCTAAAATCCCAAGATCTTTCTATTTCATATAGCTACAAAACAAATCGTGAAGTAGGCAACCTCCTACAAACTCTAGTCCCAGAATGCGAATTCTCAATCCATAATATTGATGAAATACAATTAATTAAAAACAAAAGTAAAATATGGTTCTTCACACAAGCAAACTCAAAAGAAGAAATAAAAGAAATATTAAATCAAGGAGTTTCCAATTTCGTAATAGACAACGAATCTGATTTACAAATTCTCCTATCCTCTATTACTAATCAAAAGATAAATCTAGCATTAAGAATGAAATTCAATGAACACAGAATTGGCTCAGGAAGATACTACGTCTATGGCATGCCCTCAAATAAAATTAATGATCTTGTTTCCCAACTAAAACCTCGTGACTGCATAAACCAACTAGGAATTCACATCCATAGAAAAAGTCAAAACACAACAGAATGGAACATCTCTTCAGAACTCCAAGATTCATTATCAGAATCCTCCCTTCAAACAATCTCCTTCATTAACTTGGGAGGAGGCCTTCCTGTAAAATACAAAACTCATTCTGCAGATGTAATGCCATACATTTTAGAACAAATCAAACTCACTCAAGACTTCCTATCAAAGCATAATATAAAATGCCACATAGAGCCAGGTAGATTCCTAGCAGCCCCTGCAATTAAACTTCAAGCCCAAGTAATACAAATCCATGACAATACTCTAGTCTTAGACTGCTCTATCTACAATTCAGCCCTAGACACAATCATAACATCTATTCGTCTTCTAGTAGAAAACGAACTCCCAGAAAATGAAGGAAAATCCTACCTAATAAAAGGAAACACCCCAGCTCGTGATGACATCTTCAGATACAAAGCCTGTCTGCCCAAAACAAAAATAGGCGATACAATAACATTCCTAAACGCAGGCGCCTACAACTACAAAACCGACTTCTGTCATGTCCAGAAATTACCTACTGAGATTGTCCCATAAACTTCCTGACGACCTCAGCCCCTATCTCCAAAGTCTCTGAAATCCCTGGCTTATCAAGATCAATCTCAACCAAATCCATCCCCTTCCAGTTCAATCCAGAAATCACATCCAAAGCCCCAAAAACCTCCTCCTTCCCTAAACCACCTTCTTCCAAATACCCAGTAGCCTTCACAATATTAGAATTAAAAACATCAATATCAAAACTCACATAAACCTCTTTCCCGGAACAAAATTCTTTAATCCCTTCCAAATCAGAAACATCAACAACCTCAATCCCATGTGAATTAATAAATTCCTGTTCTTCCGGCTCTATCTTCCTAGCCCCAATCAACAGAATGTTCTTAGCTTCTAAATTACAATTATCAATCAAAGCCCTAAGCCATTCTTCATGCGTCGGCTCTTTCATCGCAGGCATAAGGTCAGCATGCGCATCAAATACAATCAACCCAGGCTCCTTCTTTTCAGATTTACACCACTCCAAAAAAGCCTTCCCAATCCCATACGAAATAGAATGGTCTCCTCCAAGAAAAATCGTTTTATCCTGACCCTCAAACATCTTCAGACTATTTTTATAAATCAAATCCTCCTGCTCACCTAACAAATCATTATTAACATGGATCTCTTCAATATCATAATCGCCCTGTAATTTCTCAAGAACTTTATTCCCTGCATCTCGCGTCCCCTTTGTCTTCCCCAAACCATTAACCCCAGGAACCTTAACTAACATCATTTCCCAATTTCCTTTTCCAGTAACTCCCTAAACTTACTTAAGTCTTCCACACCCATCTTCGCCCCAACAGCATTATCATGTCCTCCTCCGCGAGCGCCTTCAATTTCCTTCAAAGCCTTCTCCTGAATCATCCTAATTCCCTCACCTCTTAAAGACAAATTAGCAATCCCTCCTTTCTTGTAAGCAATCACAACATACCTATCCGGATAATAATAAGAAATCTCATTCGAAATTTCAGAACTAATACTCATATCCCCACCATACTCAAAAAAAATCAATTTCCCTGAAACTTGCTCCTTAGCATGATCAACCAAAGAATCATATTTCTTCTTTATCTCATCATACTTCTCCCTAAACTCTTTATTCCCAGGAACTTCCGCAAAAACATCACCTGGGTTTTTAGCCTCAATTAAATAATTCTGCAACTTCACAACCCTTGTTGTAGAATCCTTCAAACCAAAATTAAATCCTTTAGCAATCTCTCCAATCTCAGTCCTATACACTGCATCAAACGGTTCTTTAATACCCTTGCCCCAATATTCAGGATATTCCTCAGCAAACTCTTTAGAAAATTCAGGCAAATAATGATCTGCAATACACCCAACAACAGCAAGCCACAAATCCTCTTTCCTCTCCGTCAACTTATAACTCCAATAAGTAATCGGCTTCTCCGTCTTTACAACATAAGGAAAAAAGTTTGAAATCTCAGGCCCACTATACTCAAGCCCATGATGATCAATCCAAACCAAAGGCAGCCCCAGTTCATCAATCACCTTAGCAAAATCCTCTGGAATCTCAGGCTTATCTAAAACAAAAACATAATCAGCCTTCAACTCGTCTGCCTTCCTAGCATTCTGCGCACTCAGCCCAGGATAACCCCTAATAGCGACCCCTTTCCCCCTTCCAAGAAACCTACGTAAAATCAAAAAGCTACAAAGCCCATCGGCATCATTATCATAATAAAACAGAGGATTCTGCGCTTTCTCTAAGTGCTCCTTTATTTCTTCAAGTTGTTTTTTTGTAAACATTTTATTATAAGATTGCGCTTCATTCAATTGCAATCCTATTTTAAAACAAAAAAAGATAGTTTTTAAAGCCTTCTCAAAATCTAATAAACAACTTCCACATCAGATTCTTCATCAATTTCAACTAACCCAACTTCATTAATAAACGAAACATCATCAAGCGCATTCGCCTTTACCTTGCTCTGTGAAATCGTATAAAGCACATCATCCATATACAAACTCCTCTGCACTGCCTTGTTTCCTGAACGATACCAATTATTAAACTCATCACCCTCGTCATAATGGGTTACTCTTCCTCTTTCTTCTATTGAATCTTTGTCAATATCAAAAACCATTGCCCCTTGCCAATAAACCTGTCCATAAGCATTAGCAGGAACTTCGTCCCCATATCTGCTTTCATCGACTTTCGCAAGTGAAACAGGTATAACCAAAATTCCTTTCTCTTTATCAAACAAAAATGCCTTATGATCTCTCAAAGCATAACTCTCACTCCCCCTGTCCCCAAGAATAACCTTGGCGCTTTCTTTAGGATTCTCAACATCTGTAACATCAAAAATTGAAATCTTTATACCTTGATACCAAGCAAAATTTCCTCCATCTGCTTCAGCAGTATTCTTTCCAATTCCAATCACATGATTCTCATCAAATGGATGTAAATAATCTGAAAACCCTGGAATCTTCAAAAATCCAAGAACTTCCGGCTCTTCAGGATCCGACAAATCAATAACATAAAATGGATCAACTTTTTTGAAAGTCACCATATATGCTCTATCACCCATAAACCTAGCTGAATAGATCCTTTCCCCAGGCGCCAAATCTTCCACACTTCCAACAACATCCATATCTGAATTCAAAACAAAAACATGATTCTTGCTCTTGTTTTCCCGAACCGCTCCAGTTGTAGTAGCAATTCTAAGATTACCTTTATGTTCATCCATTGAAAACTGATTCAAAACCGTTCCAGAAACTTCTCCATAACCTTCATAATCCAGATCCAATTTATCAATACCAATTTTATGAATAACAGTCTTCACCAAATTCTTCAAACTATCAGGATTAATCTCTCCAACAAAATCAGTAAAGACACTTCCATCATATCTCGTATAAGCCAAATAAATATTGTCTTCAGACACAAAAACTGTCCGAGCACCCCCTGTCAAATAAACCTCTTCACTCAAATCACCATCATCAAGGTCAATTGCCATCACAATTGTGAATACATAACTCCTATCAGGATAATCAAAATAATAAATATCTTCAGCCCCAACTGTTCTCTCAACTCCATTGTATTCAATCACTGGCAAATCTGGTTCTATACCTCCAACATACTCTGAACCAACAACATAAACATAATCTCCAATCATTCTTGAATCAACATAATGCCCACTCATCTTTATATCGCTCTCTAACTCAGGCTCTTCCCTATCTGAAACATCATAAACATAAATATTTGTACTTGCCCCCGTATATGAAAAGACAACCAACTTATCATCATTAATAAATATTTGACCAACTCTTCCAGCAGATATATTTATTTCACTCAAAACTTTCATGTCTTCAGCTGGAAATGCCTCAACAATCACGACTCTACTTCCTGCTACAACATAAATGTACTTCCCATCATTTTTTACAATATCTGCTTCATCAACTCCCTCAACTTGAATATTTGTCTCAGAATAATCAGAAGCTCTGCTTGATTCAGCTACAGCAATACCTCCTGTCGTAGTTGCAAAACCTCCACTAACATCTCTCACATTACCAAGAATACCTCCACTCTTCTCTATATTCTCTTCTAAAAAGCTCTTCAATTCATCATAAGAATTAAATGTCTTCAACTCATCATCTACAACTATTGGATTATTTGGAGTATACATTAAAACAACCACAGCAAAAATCAACGCGGCCGCAATCACAATAGGAACAATACCCACCATCATCCTCTTAGGAGCAATCACAATCCTCTTATTTGAAACCTTGTAATATTTTATTGGCTTTCCCTTAACACTCCACATGCTCTTCTTTGTTTTATCAACAAGCCCAGCTCCCATCAATTTCTTTATATTATAATTAATAGTATTAGCAGCAATTCCTAACTCATTAACCAATTCACTTTCACTCATCTCTTTATCTGCAATAGCATTCAAAATCTTCTTAGCAGTCTTATTTCCCATAACCTCTGCTATTTTCGAACTTCTAGGATCATCAATATCCATCATAACTGATTTCTTGCTCGCCATAACAAATCTAAAAAAACCACCTATTTAAACCCAGCTTTGACTTCAAATTTAATTGAACCCTTTCTGTTTCATCAAAAAAAGTAGTGAAAAAATCACAAAAAAGTTTAAATACCTTTGGCTTCTAAAAAATCCATGGACAAATGGACAGAGCTTTTACTTGGTTTGATATTAGTACTTGGCGCAATCATCATTGCATTCTACTCACAAGCATGGTCTGTCGCAGGAATCTCACTTAACTTTTGGAGTTCAGCCTGGATAACTCTAAAAGGCGGAATCTTCTGGTTTGTAGTAATGATCGGCCTCTTATTCATTCTTCTAGGAATAAGTGATTTGAAAGGTTAAATTTAATAACCACTTTTCTTTCCTATTTACATGAAACTAAAAAGGGGCCAGTGGATCATAGCCATATTTACTCTAGCTTACATAATAGCTTTCACCATCTTCTACATAAGCAAGCAAAACTACGAATTCCTAATTTATGCTGGAGTTCTAGTAGTGGTTGGCGCAACCGTATTACTAACAATAAATAAATCCAAATTAAACTATCTAGCTCTCTGGGGACTATCTCTCTGGGGATTAATTCATCTCTTAGGAGGAAGTTGGATAATCAACGGCACCCGACTCTACGGAATCAGAATCGTAGAAATCATAAGCGGGGAAGGTCAATTCTATATCTTAAAAATGGATCAAGTCATTCACTTATACGGCTTCGCAGTTGCAGCAATTGTTGTTTTCCAATTAATCTATCCAAGAATCAACAAGATACATCCAGGACTAATAATCTTCCTAGCTTTCATAGGTTCAATGGGCCTTGGCGCTCTAAACGAAGTAGTTGAATTCATTGCCTTCCTCGCCCTAGAAAAAACAGGCGTCGGCGACTTATACAACTTCGGCCTTGATTTAGTATTCAACGGTATCGGAGCCCTCATCGGTTCAATAATAGGCTACTCCACAAGAAAATACGTAGACAAAATATAAAATGATTAACCTTTTTGTCATCTTAATAACACTTTTAATTATTGAAATTATTACCCTCATCCCAAGATTTGTCTTTAAATTAAAATCTACTAAAGTGCATGATAAAATAAAAAACAAACTTGGACTAACAAAAATAATTAGAGTTCACCACCTTTTCTATGGATTACTAATTGCTTTAATTGCTTTAATTCTCAAATCTAATTTGTTTATCAATATAGGTCTTGGAATAGCCCTCTCAGATATAGTACATCACATAATCCTAAAAATTGCCACAGGAAATTCAGAATTCCATTTAACAAAAGATTGGATTATAAAGGACTAGCATATAAAATAATATATACTTCTCACTCTTTTTTAATCGATGGCCTATTGTAAAATCTGCGGCTCACCAAATTGCAAAAAACATTCCCTCTTATTAGGCAAACCTGTAAAAATCTCCGGCTTTGAAGGCTCCTCCCCTCCAGAAGTCTTCGTAGGTCGATGGAACTACCCAAATGTCTATACGGGAATCCTAAGCCCACAAGAATCAGGAAACACACAAATAATGTCATCCCATGAACTCTGGCATGAAAACAAACTTCCAATTCCCTCAGTCCTTCAATTAAGAAACCAATTAATCTACGGCCGTACACAAGGCAATATAAAAAAACCCTTGGATTCCAAAAACAAATTCCTTAATGTCTTACAAGAAATCGCAATGACTCACAAATCAGTAAGCACTTCATTCAAATTAAAAAAACCAATCTCTCCAAATAAAGAAAAAGAAACCCGAGTTCCATTAATATCAAACGCAGCCCCTGTTAAAGAAGCCAAATTGCAGGAAAACCCAAAGATAAAAAAGAAAGTTGACTATCTAGTAAACGATACAGACGTCAAATCAAAAGTAGCAATGCTAGAACTAGAATCCTCTGGGATTTCAACATCGGGAATAATAAAAGTCTTATCTGCAGGCCTTCTCGGCCTAAAAAAGAATCGTATACTTGTTCCCACACGTTGGTCTATCACAGCCACAGATGACACATTATCAAAAGCAAAGCTAGAAAAAATAAGATACTTCCCAACAATCCAAGATTTCAGAGTCTTCACAGCCGAATACATTGGAAACCACTACGAGTTCCTCCTCCTCCCAGATTCCTGGTCTTTTGAAGTCCTTGAAATCAGCATGAAAAACTTTGAATGTTGGCACGACCACGAAGGCATCTTCCCAAGAAAGAAATATGCAGACAACGTAACAGGCGCATACTACTCAAACCGCCTTGCTCTAACAGAATACCTATCAATAATCAAAAAACAAGCTTCATGCATCGTCCTTAGAGAAATTCGCCCAGAATACTACGCCCCCCTAGGCGTCGGCATCCTAAGACAAATCAGCAGAGAAGCCTTTACAAATAAACCAAAGATATTCCACTCATTACAAGAAGCATTAGATAACATTTCATCAAGATTAAGAATTCCACTAAACAACTTCACAGACAAATCAGTAATCTTACAAACATTTGGAACTCAAAAGAAACTCTTTGAGTTTACTTAATTAAATCAAGTATAAGATCCACAGATCCAGTGTTATCTAAAGAAATACCTAACCTATTAGACAGATTATCTAAAAGAGTATCTTCTCCTTCTCTAGAAATTGCATCTGATGCTGAATGAGACATTTCACCTTCAAAAACTAACTCATCATCAAGATAATTATAAACTCCTGACTGTGCTTTAACTCCATCAAAATCTTCTTCCTTCAAATCTGAAAAGGCATCCATATAAATCTGAGGAGTAAAACCTTCAATAGGTTGCCCAACTTCCTCAACAGCTCTATCTCTTAAATTACTCGAAAAATAATCGTACAAATGGGTTTCATCAATTTGCTCATCATCAACATCCACTCCACCCCCATCATCCATATCCTCACTTGAATTAAAAAGTAAAAAACCTCCAACTATCAATAACAAAACCACCACTAAAATAATTATTCCTTGTTTCATCTTAGCCCTTAACAGCCTCTTTAATATTCCTATTCAACTGCTTCATACTTTCCTCAAGTTGCTGCTTATTCTTCGTCCCAGTACAAACCAACTTCCCATTACTAAACAATAAAAAAGTAGCAGTAGGATCAACCAATTTGTAAACCAAACCAGGAAATTGCTCTGGCTCATACTCAGTATTCTCCAATTGCAAAGCCAAAATATTCAAATTCAAACTCAAATCAATACTCCCAGAAGCAACAATATTCTGCACTGTAATCTTCGGCTTATCAGTAATCTTCACACCAATCTTCCCAATTTGCTTAATAACTTGATTAATAACTTCCTTAACTTGCGCAACACTCTTAGTCCCAGTACATACTAAATTACCAGAACTAAATACTAAAACAGCCGATTTAGGCTTCTTAATCCTCAAAACAAGCCCTGGAAACTGCTCTGGATTATACTCAGTATTACTCTGCGAACGCGCCAATTTAGTTAAGCTCACAGGTTTCCCAAGAGAAGTAGTAGCAACAATATTTTGAACTTTTAGGTTAGATTTCGCCATTTTTTATCGTCGAGGCATTTATAAACGCCTTACCTAATTATAAAAAGCGACCTTTATAAAGGTTTTTACTGCCCTCTTGGACCTCCAAAATTCTGTCCCTGCAATCCACCATAATTAGGAGGCGCACTCCTCAAAGCCCCTTGTCCAATATTAACCCTCTTCTCCACAGACTTTTCCATTACATCTTTCCTAAAATATCTAAATATCAAAACAATAACAACCAAAATTCCAATGACAAATACACTTATAATCCCCCAAAATACAAAGTCAAAATCCTCAAAAAAGCTAGATTCCGAAACCGGCTCTGCTACATCCCTTGGAGGAGTACTAGTCCCTGTTGTATCAGGAACCGTATCATTGGGTATTGTTCCTCCATTTCCTCCACTTGGCGATGACCCTCCAGAACCACTTTCATCAATCATCTCCCTAACAGAACTATGGTCAAGCCCAGAAACAATATAATAACTCCCACTAACTTTACATCTAAAGCCTTCGTCCAATTTATCATCGCACTTAATTAATTCTTCACTACTTCTATCACAATCTTCATCCGGCAAATTAGCATTGGCTCTATCTTTAATACAAATTTCATCAGACTTATTAATTCTATCAACTCTCACTGTCTTATCAGCATCAAGTCCATTAACTATCAAATAACCATAATCAGCATTTGTTCCCTGCTTCTGTATCCTAACATCTGAAAGATCTAAATCCTCGTCATCAAAATCGTGCTCAAACTCAACTATAATAACACCTTCGTCCTCATCAATAAACTCAACATCCAAGTCCCCAGAATAATTAGCAGTATAATTAATATCATCTCCGTCAATCTCGTAATCAAAATCAAACCTCCCTTCGTCAATCTCACCAAAAGTCCCAATCAAATTATTCCCATCATAATCACACCTACTATCAGTCGCATTCCCAAAACCGTAATCCCCAGGATCTGCCCCGCAAGCCGTCCCATTCTCATAATAATATCTTGTTTTCTTATCCCCATCCAAACACTCCGTGACAGAACTATTCCAAATCGGCTGGCATAAACCAGTATCATTCAAGACATAAGATAGGTATTCAATTGAATAATCCAAATTTGAGAAACCCATAATATTTCCTTCCAAAAAATTAATAGATGGAACATTATCATCTAAAACCCAGGTATCAGAACCCACATTAAAAATAGTTTCAAAAAGACTTTCTGCTACAACGTCTGTAATACTCCTAGAAGATAAATACGTTAATGATATCCCTGAAGAAGAATCCACATCAAAAAGATCCGTTACATCTCCAACAATTAAAAGATTATTTAATATATCAATATATTCCTGTGTAACATCTGCATGATATGCTCTTAATGAAAAATCATTCTGATTGCCTGCCCAAACAAGTATCTCCACTTCATTACCAGATATTTTATAGGCGACAAATTCCTCACACAAATCTGATTGAATAGTACCTTCAATTCCACCAATCATGGCTCTCTCTACTTTCTGAAGATCCTCGCTATCGATTATATCATCACCATCGATATCAAACTCTGCTATATAATTATCATTCCCAAGTATTGCTCCAATTCTTTCTGTTACAGCAGCCACAATTTTTATGTAAACAACATCCGTAACATCTGGAGATTCTAAGAAAAACCAATAAGCACTAATATCTACTGCGTTTGTCAGACCATCTCCATTAAAATCAAAATTTGGGTCTGTCTCATCTGAATTAAGAACTCCTGTAAGATGGTTCCAAAGCACCTGTTCTACTCCATCTATTATTATTTGATTTTCTACTTCATCTCCTCCTAAGAATAAAGCATCGTATCCTGCTACAACACCCATATCAAAAAAAGACTCCCAAACCTTTGTTACCTCTATATCTGTACAATCAATGGGTAAATATAAGTCTTCAGGAGAAAAAGAAACTTTTTCTCCAGTAATCTCATCAACAGCCAAATTCCCAAACACTAACACAGAAATAATCAACCCTAAAACAACAATCCCAAAAATCCACAGCCCCTCAATATTATAAG
>NZAS01000221.1 GCA_002686195.1 Candidatus Pacearchaeota archaeon
AATTTGCATCTTAAATCAGAATCTACAATTGATATGGATGCAACAACAGAGGTTGATATAGATTCTGCATTGATTAATCTAAACTAGGAGTAAAGATGCCAGCCGTACATAGACATACTGATACAAGAGCTTGTGGGGCAACTACAATCGTATCGGGACAAGATACAGTATATGCTAATAGTCTATTAGTATCAGTTAATGGAGATGTTAACAGTCATGGGTCTGGTGCATTAGTTGCTGGATCAGATAATGTTTTTGTTGAAGGAAAAGCAGTTGTTAACAACACACCAGATTCAGCAGCACCGGACGATGCAGAACATACAAACACTCAAACTGCATCAGGTTCTTCAGATGTGAATGTAGGAGACTGATATGGCTGATTTTAAAGTTCCAAATCTATGTGGCGCAAGTGAGACATTTAATGCTGTGCAAAGCAAGTTTGATGATATAATGAATGCTGCTACTGATGGATTGGAGCTAGATGCTTCAGCACTGACAACTATACTAGGAACTGAAGTTACATCTTTAACAGGTGAACTTAATGGTATGCTTCCTGAACTGCCGGCACTTCCTGATGCAAACTTACAAGCAGAACTTACAAACTTATCAAGCTTAACTCCTGGCAGTTTTCAACATACTGCTAAGTTGGCTGCTCTTTCATCAAAATTTGGTAGTGCGCTAAGTGATGGTGGTTATGATTTAGATACCTTGGTTTCTCTTTCTGCTGATGCAATTGCGGGTCTTGGTGGAGATATATGTAGTGTTGTTCCTAATTTTACTGTGCCCGAGGCTGGTGGTACAGCAATTGAACGGGCAGCTGGAGTATTACAATCATCAGGTGATCCTCTTGTTGAAGCTGCAGCTACATTAAATAAAAATGATATTCTTTGGAATGAAAAAACAGCTGTTGAAAAAAGAATTGCCTCTTTTGACATTGTTGGTGAAAAGGTGCCCTCTGTAAGTATTGGGGCATATACGGTGGGAGAGAAGACCAGAAAAATAGAAATTAGTGTTAATGGCGACTCAACAACAATGGAACTCACAACTGCTGAAGATGCGGCCGCAGATGGAGTTCGTGTTAATGTTGTTTCTTCTGGTGAAGGATTTAGCAGAAGGGTAATACGGAAAGGTGGGAAAAAGTCTTTTGATAACTATGACCCTAACTGGAGCATATGACTTAGGCTGGTTAGTTTCTGATGATAATATTAAGGAATACCATAGTGACATTAAATATCTTATATTGGAGGCCTGACTACGAACACATACTTCAACAATTCATTTGGCAAACATCAGACATTAGGCCAGAGTATTCAAGAATACATAAGTTTTTAAATTATTGGAATGACAATATTGAGGCGGTAATTTCTGAAATATATATTGCAGATTCTTATAAATAATAAAAACGGGAGTCTATAATGGCGGCACCAACTGCACATAAAGATGCACAAGGCCAAAACGATATTGATCGTAATGCTCGACAGTATACAGATTTGGACCTTTTCTTCGGGAAAAAATCTGTTTCAAAAGATATTAATAAAGTAACAGATATTCAGGCAGTTAAACGATCTATTCGTAATCTTGTGTTGACTAACCATTATGAAAAACCTTTTCATCCAGAGATTGGTTCTGGTGTACGAGATATGTTATTTGAGCCAATGACTCCATTGACATCACATGTTTTAACAAGAAAAATAGAAGATGTTATTGAAAATTTTGAACCTAGAGCGAGATTGATTAGTGTTACTGCTTTCCCTAACTTAGACCGTAATGAATATGAATGTACAATATCATTTTATGTTGTTAATACCCCAACAGAACTGGTAGACCTAACAGTATTTCTGGAGAGATTACGATAATGGCCATAAATAAAAAAAGACTGACGGTGACCGAATTTGACTTTGATGATGTAAAAAATAATCTAAAAATTTTCCTAAAGGGACAGACAGAATTCAAAGACTACGATTTTGAAGGTTCTGGTATGAGTGCCCTTTTAGATGTTCTGGCATACAATACGCACTATCTTGGTTTCAATGCAAACATGCTTGCAAACGAAATGTTTTTGGATAGTGCGTCGTTGCGTTCTAGTGTAGTTTCTCATGCCAAGACGTTGGGGTATGTTCCAAATTCTGCTCGTGCTTCTGTGGCCACCGTCGATGTAAACCTAAACACTACATCATTGGCTTCTGCAACCATGTCTGCCGGGACTGTTTTTACTACTACTGTAGATGATGTAGATTATCAATTTGTTACAGCTTCTGACAAAACAGCATCTTCTATTGGTAACATCATTCCTTTTTTGAGTGTTGAAATTTATGAAGGCACTTTTATTTCAACAAGATATACGGTTGATACGTCTGACGTTGACCAAAGATTTCTTCTCACAGACAACAGAGCAGATAAAACTACACTAACAGTCAAGGTTCAAAATTCATCGTCTGATTCTACTACTGCAACATATACTGAAGCAACAGACATAACTCAAGTCACAGCTACAAGTGAGGTTTATTTTATTCAGGAAGTTGAAACAGGCAAGTTCGAAGTATATTTTGGTGACGGAGTGGTTGGTAATGCTTTAGAAGATGGCAATATTGTTATATTTACATATGTTGTTAGTAATAAGGCTGCAGCAAATGGTGCGTCTGTATTTACAAATGCATCTACGATTGCTACTGTTTCTGATGTAGCAGTATCAACAGTTTCCAATGCTAGTTCTGGTTCGGAAGCGGAATCGATTGCATCAATAAAATATAATGCTCCTCTCGACTATGCATCTCAAGGACGGTGTGTCACTAGTGAAGACTATAAGGTATTCACAAAAAGATATTTTTCAAATACTCAAGCGGTACAGGTGTTTGGAGGAGAGAGTGGGTCATACGATTCAAGTCTTGGTGTAGTATCTACACCAGAGTATGGTAAGGTTTTCATTTCTATTAAGTCAACGACAGGCCTTGATTTAACAACAAGTGAAAAGACAAAACTGGTTAGAGACCTTGCTCCGTTCACAGTTGCATCAACTACGCCTGTCATTGTTGACCCAGCAATAACTTATTTAATTTTGAATACCAAGTTCAAATATGATTCAAGTGCGACAACTAAAACTTCTGATTCATTAGAGACTTTAGTTACAAGTACTTTGCAAAATTATAATGACAACAGCCTTGAACAATTTGAAGGGATGTATAGACATTCAAAGGTTACTGGGCTGGTTGATAATGTTGATACATCAATTACCAGCAATATCACAACTGTCAAGATGGCTAAGAAATTTATCCCCACTCTTAATGCATCGACTTCGTATACTATTAATTTTGATAATGCTTTTTACAATCCAAAACGGCATCGTGAAGAGCTCACATATGCGGTTGCTCCTACTCTTACGATAGGAACAATTACAGGAACATTTACCATCGGTGAAGTTATTACTGGTGCTACTAGTGGAGCAACTGGCAGAATTATAAACATAACAAGTCCTTTCAGTTATATTTCTACTAACAGTCTTTCCTTTACTGTTGGAGAAGTAATTACAGGAGAAAGTTCCACCGCAACTACTACAGTTACAGCAACAAATCTGGGGGGTGATGAAGAACATTCTAAAACTCGAATGGGAACAATTACTTCTACAGGATTTAAGATTAGTGGTGATGCTACAAATGAAATGTTTTTTGATGATGACGGCACGGGAATTTTAAGAATATATTATCTTAGTGCTGGTGAAAGAATTTATCAAGACCAAACTGCGGGGACAGTGGATTATGATAATGGAACTATTGCAATTAGCGGTGTTAATATAACAACGGTAAGTGATGTTGATGGTATAGACTCTACTCAAATTCGTGTAATCGCAATTCCTAATTCTTATGATGTTATTCCAAAACGAAACCAAATATTAGAAATTGATTTTGTTAACCTTATTGTTACAGGTGAAGTAGATACAGTTGCAATAGGTGATAGTACTGCTGGTACATCATATAGTGCTGCGCCTTCACAAGTTCCCTTTGGATAAAAATAAAAATGGCTGTTTATGATAAACCACCAACTGGGAAATTAGTTGCCAAAATAAGTCCTCTTATTGATGGACAGTTGCCTGATTTTATACAATCAGACCATCCAGTATTTTCCAGATTTTTAAAACACTATTATCAGTACCTTGAAGCTGGTGAGCTCAAGTTAACAGTAACTATTGATAAACTTCTTTTGAACCTAGAAACTGATTCTTATGTGTTAGATGTTGATGAGAATAAAATTGTTTTAGAAGATGGTACTGGTACTTCTGGTAAATTTGTGGTGGGGGATACGATTACTGGTGCGACTTCAAAAGCAACAGCAACAGTTCTTGTAGATAATTTAGACAACGATACTCCAAGACTTTTTATTACATCACAACAAAAATTTGTCATCGATGAAACTGTAACAGGAGCCATATCCGGCACCGGCACGGTAGTAAGTTATCGTGCTAATCCTATTCAGACTATTCAACAGTTGTTAGACTATGCTGACATCGACAACACTCTTTATGATTTCCTTGACAATTTCCGTGATGAGTTTATGAACGCTATTCCTCTTACCTTGACAGATGGTGCTAGTAAGAGAAGACTTCTTAAAAATATTCGTGAATTGTATCGAGCCAAGGGAACATCTGAAGGACATAAGATTTTCATGCGACTACTTCTTGGTGAAGATCCTGAGATTTTATATCCAAACAAATATATGATGAGGGCTTCAGATGGTAATTGGGATAATCAAACTATTATGAGAGTTTCTCCCGGCACTGGTTCTGTTGCTTCAGAAGTTGTCGGGACTACGATAACTGGTGGAACTTCTGGTGCTACTGCTATCATTGCTGGTGCTGTTGAGTTTACTGAAGGTACTACTTCCTCAGCAGGAAGTTTTGCAAGAATAGTAGAGTTCGAACTTAATCCTGATTCATTAAATAGTGGATATACTTTTGCTCATGATGAAACTGTAACTGCAACATCTACAGTACAAGATATTGTTATGTCGTTCACAGTAAAAAATATAGTGAATGAAGCAGCTGTTACGGATAGAGGTGCATTATATAATGTTGGCCAATCGATTGCTATGGATACAGATGTTAATATTGGTAATGCACTTGCAGAAGCTAGAGTAGATAATATTAATGTTGGTTCGGTAAGTGGAATTTCTATTGACGATGCTGGGAGTGGATATAAAGTTGGTGATGCATTAACTTTCACAACTACAGATTCAAACACAACAGATCCTAGTGGATTTGTTTCGATTATTGATGGTTCTATAGCATTAAATGGTACTAGTAAATTTTATACGGATGATAATGCTAGGCGTATAGATGAAAATGATTTTATTCTTTTAGAAGGTGGAACATCAGGACACCTTGAGTTTTTTGAAATTGAACTTGAATTTTATACTACAGGAAGTGCGGGTGAAAGCCTTCTTTTAGATGGCACCAATACATCATCAGATAATGCTGGTCATAAGATAGATATGGAGTGGGCAGTTTTTCAAGCTAGTCTTGATACTTATGGTACTGCTGATGATCGTTGGGTTCTGGAAGAACAAACCGCTATTGACCTTGGGTTTACTAGTGGTTCGATTCAGAAATTGCATTTGAAATCTGGCGGTGGAGGGTTTCTAACTATTCCTACTGTTGCTGTTGCTTCTGCTGATACGGTTGATGGTACTGGTGCAGTTCTTACTGCAACCACTGACAACATTGGTTCAGTTGGTGATGTTATAATTGCAAATGAAGGATTTAATTATAGCTCTGCTCCCTTCTTGGATTTTAGAGCAAACTTTACCCTAAAAGATGTATCAGGAACTTTTGCTTTAGGTAATGACCTTGTTTATCCTTTTGTGGGTGAAGTTAAGTCATATGATACATCAACAAAGGTTTTGAGCACAACATTCAAAGATGTTGTAAGAATACCATTAGAAACTGGCGATGCAGAAGGAATATATTTAGAAGATGGTACAAGATCATCTTCTGATATTAAACTATCTGAAACTCAACTTAATCGAACTGTTGATACCGATGAAAAAATAGTTGATGAACAGACTGGCGAAAGAATTGTTCTGAATGCTACAAATACGACAGACGGATATTTTATTTTAGAGGCTGGTGTAGGAGAGACATCTGGTAGTGCTATTGTTTATGAACAGCCTGATGAAATGTATTTTCCACCAATACAAATGGAGACTGAAGGCAATCCTGTAACTGCTGAGATTTCACTTGAAGATGGGGTGACATCTACCACAAAAAATGCTGTAGGTGATGTTATTTTATCAGAGACAGCTATAAGTATAGGAAGTGCGTCTACTGTTCCCGGCCATCAATTTGAAAAAATATTGACAGAAGCGTCTATTAATATTCCTACTAAACCAACAAACCCCATTACCCTTAGTGGTCATGGAGATTATATAGTAACCAATTACAGTGTTGATGAATCAGATAGTAATCTTATTTTTGATGGAACAGACCAATATTACACAGATGCAGGTGATGTTGTATTAAATGAAGAAACTGGTGATAACAATACCATTATACTTGATGGAACTGATTCTGATGCAACTGATGCTGGTGCGAAATTATTACAGAATATAACGGTTGCTTCTGGAACAGACCTGTTGGTTCTTGATGGAGTTGATTCATCTCAAACTGGTGCGGGGGATTCTATTGTCAGTGAAGACTATATTGATTTTTTTGCTGGTGCTACGGGGGCCAATTTATCACCAACAACTATCACTGATGAAAGCGGTGCTACAGGAAAAATTCTAAAAGCTAATATAGCCAGGGGGACATCAACAATTGCGACTACTGTAGAAACTAATAAAACTTATGATATTGATATTGAAAGCCTTCTTGGTGAAGACTTGAATCGTATTCAGGATTCTTATTTTTATCAACAGTTCTCATATCAAGTATCCACACAATATGGTTCTGAAAGTTATCTTTCTAAATTAAAGAAGGCAGTTCATCCCGCAGGATTTGCTGTATTTGGTAAAGCAAAAATAGCTACATTTATTGATGCTGGAGTTCAAAATGCTGGGTCTAAACTTGTTTCAACTCTTGATGAGAAATTCTCACCGATACTTGCTTCTACTTTCGAACTCTTGTTTGACGAACCAATTCAACGGCGGTTTGGTGTTCCTGTTTATGAATCACTACCGGGGGATTATGAAGAACAATTATTACTAGAAGATTCAGAAGGTCAAGATAATAATCCTGGCGATGCTATTATTCTGGAAGCTTCTGGTGCTTCACCAGCTTATTTGATAGAAGAAACTCCTTTATATACAGATGGTATAATTATGTTAGAGGAACATACCCTTGGCCATGCTGTTGGTTGGGGGCAATTGCTTCTTGATGGCACGGATGCAAATTCAACAAATAGTGGTAGTGTTTTTGTATTAGAAAATGCCATATTATATACAAGTAATTTGGTCTTTGATGGGACAGAAGACTATGGTTATTATACAGACGCAGGAAGTGACATTCTTCTTGATGGAACAGATTCAAGTCAAAGTAATGCTGGGGCATCTTTTGAATTAGAAGATGCCAATATGGGTATAGAATTTAAACGGTTCGGCTTATATGTGAGAGAACCTACAGCAACAATCTTAAATGAAAATGGTGGAACTATGCAAACAGAAGAATCTGCTGCTGGTGGTAGTTCAACTTATGATCTTTCTGTAGTGTCTTATGTTGCAACTAAAATTAATTTGCCCTTGACGACTCCAAGAGATTTGTCAACTGGTTTGGTTACTCTTGGTAGAACTCCATTTAGTAACTCTTATTCAGGTATTCAATTAGAAAAAGCAACAGGTGGGGAAACTCTTGTGATGGATTGGAATTTTGTTGAGGTTGTGGGCCGGGTGCGGCGAACCTCTCAAAATTATACACTGGGCGGCCCGGGGTTTGCTATAGAACATGGTTATGATCCTATTGGTGATAGTGCTGCAATTCTTTTAGAGAATAGTGTTTTGGGCGTTCCAAGTGATGATTATGGATTTACGATTGCTGAGATTGAGGCCTGTTCAAATGGGTATACTATGTCGGATCTTATCCGGCCGGACATTCTTATATTGGATGCTGCTACAGACCAGTTAGTTGGGCCCAATCAATATCCGGGCGTTGGTATTATGTTGGAGGGGTGCGAAGATGGTAAGTTTAAACAAGAAGATGCATCAACTGCCGCAGGTGGAGTTTCATATGACATTCTTTTAGAGTCGGGAACCGGATTTGGTCTTAACAACAAATTACTTTTTGAGGGAACGAGAATAGAAGTAGAGGATAGCATCAGTCAAGGAACAATTCCGTGGCAAAATTATAGAAACTCTACGATGCATTCTTGGACTAGATCATCAGATATTACTGTCTCTGAATATGGTGGAGTAGCTTTAGAAGATTCTATTATTGGTCAGCTTTTGATAAATGGTACTGATGGGTCTTCTACAGATGCAGGCAGTAAAATTAAATTTGAATACTTTACTGATGACTTTATTCTTGATAGTACAGCACATACTGGTTATTGGCCAACATTGGGTAGATTTGATTCCACCGCAGTATCTTGGGATAGTCAAAGTTTGGGTAGAGATGATTATCCAGAATCAACACCAAAAACTTTCGACCAACCATATTAGAGTTATAAATAAAGAAAAGGGATTTGTTTAATGGCATTAACATCATCAGCAGTAGCAACAACAAATAGTCTCGAAGAATTCAGACTTGAGTTTAACAAACTTATAACTGATGTAACTGCGTTAGATACAGCTGATACTTATATAACAAGTATTGTTTTTGAGGGCGCTACAGCTAATGATTTTGAAACCACTCTTGCTGTTACTGACCCCACAGCCGACAGAACTTTAACATTACCTGATGCAACAGATACTATTGTCGGCCGCGCCACCACAGATACCCTTACAAACAAAACCCTAACAGCTCCCGTAATTACTGAGATTGATTCTGGTTCTTCAATTACCCTTGATGCAACCACTTCAATCACCCTTGATGCTGCTGCCGGGGATATCGCTCTTACTCCAGCGGCAACTTATGATATCAATATTCCGGCTAACATTGGTTTAACCTTTGGTGATGACGGTGAGAAGATTGAAGGTGACGGGACACATTTAACGCTTTCTTCCGGTGACGCAATTTATCTTACTGCTACTTCTGATGTTATAGTTCCTGCTGCTGTGGGGATTACCTTTGGAAGTGGTGAGAAAATTGAGGGAAACAATACAGACTTAACAGTAACTTCTGGGGCTGATATTAATCTTACAGCAGTAAGTGATATTAATATACCTTCTGGCGTAGGAGTGACATTTGGAGATGATGGAGAAAAGATTGAAGGTGATGGAACTAATTTAGTAATAAGTTCTTCTGGTACTCTTACAACTAATGCTACTACTTACACACTAGATGCTTCTGGTGACATTATATTGGATGCTGATGATGGTGATATTTTCTTTAAGGATGGCGGCACCACTTTTGGTTCTGCCACCAATACAAGTGGCAATCTTATAGTAAAGTCTGGAACAACTACAGCCCTTACCTTTAGTGGTGCAAATGTAACTGCAGCGGGAACGGTTGCTTCTGGTGCTATCACATCAAGTAGTAATATAACTTCTGGTGGCAGTTTCATTATTGGTTCTGCTGATATCAATGAAACAGATTTAGAAAAATTAGATGGTATTACAAATGGTACTGTTTCAGCTTCTAAAGCAGTAGTTGTAGATTCTAACTCGGATGTATCAGGACTTAGAAATGTTACTGCCACTGGCACTCTTACACTTCCTGCTCACGCACTTGCTGGTAGTGCTATTGATATTGATTCGGGTACAGATGGTACTGGTATTACTCTTGACAGTACAGATAAATTTTTAGTCCACGATGGTGCTACTACTAAATATATTAATACTTCTCAGATAGATACCTACATAGGAGCATCTGCAGCATGGGCAAGTGTCAGCACCGCAACTGCGCTTGCAATAGCTTTAGGATAAGGAAATATGGCAAATACATTTAAATTAAAAACAAAAGCTGGTGTTACTTCATTAGCAACAGTTTATACTGTGCCAGGGTCTACGACAGCAATTGTGTTGGGGTTGGTAATTGGTAATACTACAGGAAGTGCTATTACCAGTACGGTTACTGTTGATAGTAATACATCTGATACTGAAACCAATGCAGCTGTAGAACTTCTTACAACAACTCAAATCCCAGGCTACAGTTCTCTGGAAGTTATGGGGGGCAACAAAATTGTTTTGCAAACCACAGACATGTTGAAAGTATATGGAAGTGGTGCAGTTGATGTCTGTCTGTCAATTATGGAGATAACATAAAATGCCGTATTTTGGTAGTACCCCTTCTCCTCTAGTCACGAATGCTGGTGTTGATATGAATGGTACTGAACTTATTCTTGATGCTGATGCCGATACTTCTATTACAGCAGACTCAGATGACCAAATAGATATTAAAATTGCTAACGCTGATGATTTCCAACTTACAGCCAATACGTTCAGTGTTTTATCTGGGTCAGCTTTGAATATTGATTCGGGTGCAACAATTGCTAATAGTGGCACGGCTACTGGATTTGGTCAGGCGGAACATGCCAATCTTACCGACGTTGCTGCCATTACGCAAGTTGACGGCGATATCATCATG
>NZAS01000222.1 GCA_002686195.1 Candidatus Pacearchaeota archaeon
AGTTCAGTCCCTTCTGTATCAATTGAAATAAAATCTATATTATTTTCTACATTGTGCTCAGTGAAAACTGTATTAAGAGTTTTTACTTCCACGTTTATTTGGCGGCTCTCATTGATGATATGATGATGCTGCTCAACGAGTCGTAGATCAGGCATCAAGCCGCTGACAGATGACATTATATTCTTTTCGCCTATATCAAAAACCGTAAAGGGAACATTTTGTTGATTATCGCTCCCACAAGCACATTGAATGGCTTCTTTTCGGGTTTTTTTAATCATTTCAAAATATTCCGGATTAGGCTCTATACATAGTGCTCTCCAGCCTAATTTTTCAAAATATAAAGTATTTGAACCTCTCGTACCGTTTGCTGCCCCCACTTCGACACAAACTCCCCTCTTCTTATTGCAAAAATAGAGTTCTATCAGCACATCAGTGCTGAACTGACCATAATATCCTGATTTTGGCTCATACATCATTGTTCTGTTTCTCAATAAAAGTTAAAATATAATCTATGTCTGCCATGTGAGGGATTTCATCGGTACTAGTTCCGTATGGTCGGGGGCAGTTCCAACGAGGAAAAGGCACACCCTTACGATAAACATTACAAGTATAATATAAATCTTTCTTATCGGGTAGTGAAATAATTTTGGCTCCGTCCTGGCTTGCTTCCTTATTATTAATCTCCGAAAGCTCAAACTCCCAGGCTGAAAATCCTGGCTTTAAATACTTTTGAAAATATTCCTTTTTCCAAATTGAAGGATGGAGACTTGTCCTATATGATGCTCCTTGGTGTAAAACCCTTAAATTAGGCTTGTCGTCATTCCATACATCATCCCCACTGCCTATATAGTGTAATGGATCGGTGTGTTTATTCAGGTGAGAATCCAACATTGCTTTTGAGGCTCGATTGTTTTTAATTTCGTCTTCTAATATCTTAAATTTCTTGATATCCACATGATCTAATAGCATCACATCTTCAACTGTAAAAATAAAATATTCATCCTCTAAACTATCGATATAGGGGATTAACGGATCCGTCCAAAGTTTTCCGAAATCAGATTGATTCCCTAAAGAAACAAAACTACAATTTTCGGGCAACTCACAGTGTGGGCGCTTATCAAATCCCAAAAATACTATCTCTTGCCCTGGAAAATACTTATTAAACAGAGTATAATAGGGTTCTATTAGAAATGAATAATTGTTGGATGTAGCCACTAATACCTTCATTTTATCCCTTACTATTCAATTGAATATCATTATCGATCATTTTTTTCACCATTTCATCAAATGTAGTTGTCGGTTCCCATCCAAATTTGTTTTTAGCTTTGCTGTAATCACCAATCAAAAAGTCAACCTCTGCCGGCCGGAAGTATTTCTGATCCTGTACGACATATTCGCCCCAATCATGAATGCCTATACTTGCAAAAGCTGCATCTAAAAAATCTCTAATTGAATGCTTCTTTCCAGTTGCAATCACATAGTCATCAGCCTCATCTTGTTGCAAGATCATCCACATGGCTCTCACGTAATCAGGGGCATACCCCCAATCTCTTTCGGCGTCTAAATTGCCTAATGTTATTTTATCAGCAATACCTAGATGAATTTTTGCAACGCCATCCGTTATCTTTCGAGTAACAAATTCAATGCCACGACGTTCTGATTCATGATTAAACAAAATGCCACTACATGCGAAAATGCCATAAGATTCGCGATAATTCTTAGTTATCCAATGCCCATAAAGCTTTGATACTCCGTATGGGCTTCGCGGATAAAAACGCGTGGTTTCGCGTTGTGGATTTTCTGTAACTTTACCAAACATCTCGGATGTGGATGCTTGATAGAATTTAATATTTTTTCCATATTCTCTGATGGCTTCTAACATTCTTAAAACGCCCAAAGCATCAATATTGCCAGTTGTTTCAGGAGTGTTCCAACTCTCGCCCACAAACGACATGGCTCCCAGGTTATACACTTCATCAGGATCGCATTCCTTAATACAACGAAATAATGAATTTTGATCAGCTAAGTCGCCATTAATGAACCTTATTTTCCCTTCAAGATGTTTTGTGTTAAGTCTTATTTTGGTAGAGCATCTTCGCTCCATGCCATAAATATTATATCCCTTGTCCAATAAAAAATCGGCAAGATAGCTGCCATCTTGGCCATTAATTCCGGTGATTAGTGCTGTTTTCATTTTTGTCCCTTATTAGAATTTGTGAAACGGAAAAAGTTGATATCGTTGATGCCTTTATCGTCTATGTATATGTCGCCGGATGGTTTTCCTAAAAATAGGTGGTGATATCTAACTCCCCATCCTTCTAATTGCCTTTTAGTGTCCTCTTCAAAAGCAGTGCATGCATATGCCACGGAATTATTGCTTCTTCCCATTCCTCTTGCGGTGTGGAAAATTATTGTATTTCCCTCATCGTATAATTGATTGATATGCTCTATCCGATCCATATAGGGAATGGCAAAGCCATAATTCCCGCTCGTTAGTGAACAAATAGTTCCATCAATATCAAACACATACGTCATAAAATAAAGCCTCCCGAATATCATCTGGTGTTAAAACATAGGTACCCATATGGGTAACTGAAATTGCTGCCATTTTGTTAGCCATAGGGATTGCTGCTTCAATTTTGTTTTTGCATAAATAGCCAAAAACCAAGGCAGCGAGAAACACATCCCCAGCGCCACAAACGTCAAACACTTCTTTTGGCGCTGTTGTATAGTTTTTTCCTTGATATATGGCGCCTCTCTCTCCTAAAGTAACCACAAATTGAGGATTGTCAAGATGTTTTTCTATATTTGAATATTCTTTTTCATTAATCTTGATAACGGAGTCAACAAAACAAGTTAAATCTTTCTTTTTAGTATCTACGAAGACTGGAATTTTATGTTTAGCAAACAAAGTCGTTAATCTCTTACAAGTATTATACCTTAAAAATCCTTTATTGTAATCACTAATTACAACAGCATCGTATTTTTTTAAAATACGCGGGGATGGGGTGCCAATGTCCATTTCTCTTCCGAGTTCCTTTTCGCCTTCATCCCAGCGTAAAATATGCTGGCTATATCTCTGATCAATAAATCTGTGTTTTTTAGTAATTTCTTCACTTGTATAGTGATCAACTTTGATTCCAAAAGATTCAAGATTTAATCTCACATTAGAAGACATCCCTAATTTAGTTTCCTGGCTATATTCTTTGAAGACAGGCACTGGCGCTTCAGGACTAATCCTTTCACATACGCCATAATGATACACGTCCTCGCAGCTATCACCGCAAAGCAGAACATTGTATGATTTTTGTTGTTGAAAAACCATCTATCCTCTCAAAAAATACCACATTTTTAGCATGCTCCCCTCCAATTACACGCTTATTTTTATAGTCGCTTCCTACTACCATTAAATCGGGCGCTGTTTCTTTTACCAATTGAATTAATCCATCATCAGAATCAAAAATAAAAACAGCATCGACGCACCGGAGAGATTCAAGCATATAAGCACGATTATCTTGTGTATTAATGGGTCTGCCATTGCCCTTGTTTTCTTTAACTCTTCTGTCCGAATCAATTCCTACAATCAAATAGTCACAACTTTCCTTAATAAACTCTAACATCTGAATATGTCCAACGTGCAAAATATCAAAACAGCCATTAGTAAAGCCTATAATCTTATCTGTTCCAAAATTTGACATATTCAGAAATCCCTCCTTTTAATGATATAAAGGGCTTTGCATATTGACCGTAGTTATGCAGTTTGGCAGTGTTTGCCTGAGTATAACGCTGATATTTTTCTACCAAAGAGTCAGGCATCGGTATTTCCTCTACTTCGAAATCATAATACTCGCCTAATATCTTGGGAATTTCAGTGAAAGGCTGAGGAATGCCTGTACCGCAGTTAAAAATACCACTAATATGAGGATTTTCAATAAAATGATCATTAACACTTACTACATCTTCAACATAAATAAAATCACGCAAATAGTTGTCGCTATTTTCAAAAATCTTAATTTTTCCTCCTGCGTCAATTTGCTTCTTAAACTGACACATCACCGACGCCATGGCGCCCTTTCTATCTTCCCAGGGCCCATAAACATTAAAATAGCGCAATCCTACTATCTGTGGAATATTTGTTTGACCCAAATAAGAGTTTACATATTCGTCAAAGAGCTTTTTAGATTGTCCATAGATATTTTTTGGTTTAAGCTTAGAGGGCTCGTCCTCCCTATAAGGGCCATCGCCATAGACAGCAGCAGAAGATGCATATATAAATCTAACATCATACTCTAAACAGATTCTAAATAAATCAAAGCTATAATCAAAATTATGGCGCATCATATAAAAAGGATCGTACACGGTAGTGTCCGAACAAGCGCCTTGATGAAGAACTACTTTGATTCGATTACGAAAATCCTCTTGTTTCATCTTTTCTAAAAATTCATGAGGATCCATCATGGGAACAGAAGCATGCTTTTTAAAATCAACCAAAAGAACATCATGTTTATCGACTAATCGTAAATAAAGATTCCAGCCAATAAACCCGCTAGCGCCGGTAATAACTACCATTTATATCCTCTCTATGAGATTAACAAAATATTCCAAAGCCTCAATATTTTTTTGTTCTATTGTATCAATAAGCTCATCACCACTCTGTTCGCTATATGGTTCGCTAAAGAATCCGATTCTTTTTTTATTTGTAGCTACTCCTAAGTTAAGCATCTTGGCTTCGGCACAAATGCGAGAATATGTCTCCAGCACAGTGGGTAAAAAAATAAAGTTTTTACATGTCGCCATCTGCTCTAGAAAATGATAATAATTAGAACTATGCATTTCTAGAGGAGTAATATTTTGCGAATTACAATAGTTCATAGTTGCAGTATAATTTTTAGTAGGATTGGCGCTTTTCATGATACCATAATCATGTATTTTTGGCTCCTTGTTTAATTTTCTTAATAATGTTAATGTCTCCGGGCTCCACAAGCTACAACCAATACTGTGAACCTGAGCATTAGGAAGATTTAATTTCATTACTTCTTCACAGATTTTACTTAACACTACAACAGTTTTAGCATTATTATAAAACTTCTCATTAACCAAATAACTTGTAGGCGCCTTAAAATTGGCAAATTTAGAAGGATCTCTAGTGGTTACATATTTATGATCATGTTCATAAATGACATAGGGAGCGTTATTGATAACATATTCTTTAACATTGTCTGGCAGCCAAACGAAATTTCCAATAATAAGCGCATCTACTTTTTCCAGATCCTGGACAGTTACTTTATTACATTTATAAGTGAGAACTTCAAATTGCTTCATTAAATGACGAATAAGATTAGCATCATTACTTTCGCCACCACCAAGCAACTCATTACGGAACAGATCAGCAATAAATGCTATCCGCTTCATAACATTTCAATCTCTGATAGTGATTTCAGCCATTCTTTTTCTTCTTCCGATGGGGAGTAAATAGCATCCACCATTTTCTGATGCATGGTTTCCGGAGAAAACCGTTGACAGAGGTTGGTGGCGTATTCCATTGCCGCATCTTTTACAGAAGAGTTCTTATTAAGATCCTCGTAGCATAATCTCATTTGCTGTTTAGCTGATTTTTCTTGCGGATATGCCCACATAGATTCTTTTATAAGAACATGCTCCCAGAAAGCATCGTCAGGAATAGGCTGAATATCGTATCTCACGCTATAAAATCTTTCGCGTCCCGATTCATCTATCAGAAAATCCAAATGCCCCGACCAACCAACAGTAACCACAGGTAAACCACAATATGCCGCCTCAAACAAAGGCAATCCAAACCCTTCGCCATGAGAAAACAACACTAGTGTATTAATCTGCGGGTGTTGATATAGGGAGTGCATTTCCTCATCTGTCATATCCCCATGGAGAAGATAAATTTTACAAGTACGCTCACCGTGATTATCTCTAAGGTAGGATTGAAGATCAAACAGAATTTTTTCACGATCCATAAGACAGTTTTTAGCCACATTTGTCTTTAACACCAAACCAACCTCTTCCGTCTGAAATTCTTCTACGAACCATTTTACGGTATTGAAAAGATTTTTACGAGGGCCAGCTTGGGCAACACAAAGGAAATTAAAGTTGTTTGTGAGTTCAATGTCCAAATCCTCTAGATTGTCGTATTCTTTTACCGGATAATTCACCACTTCTATGGGTGTTTCTAGTGTAAGCTGCATATCATTACCAACACCATCTTCGCGCGTCATTTTATAAACTGTTTCTGCAAACGTTCTCTTGGAGTGTTCTGAAACCACAATAATTTTGTCCATTTCATTTGCTTTTACAAGCCACTGTGCTGCCACTCTTGTAGTTTCAATGCCTGCGGTTACTCCTACGTTATAGGGTGCCATTTTTTGCCATTCATTAGGAATGGTTACTTGAACAGATATATCAAATTGCCCACCCTGTTGCATATAAGCAATTGTTTTTTCAATAGTTCTATCAATCCAAAGTCTTTCTTCGGATGACTCGTTTAGCCAAGATGTTTGTCCCCATTGTAAAGGTTGAATAAATATTTCAAACATTTCGCTGCAGCTGCGGAGAGATCTTAAAACAAAGCGAGCATGCTCCCCATAACCAGATCGAGTTAAGAGCGGCCCTTTTAATATGACTTTCTGTTTCATGCAACCTCCAACATATGCCAACGTTTATATCCAGTTCGGGATCCCCACGAACCATGGTTCTCAATTGTTTTATCCATTATGTCAATCCATCCTTGTTGATATTTTGCAAAACTATAATTATCATTTACATGTTGCATGCCTCCGAGGGACATTTTTTTATAAGCTTTTTTGCTTACACCTAGTGCTTTTTTAAGAGTATTAGAAAAATCCTCTTGAGATATTCTATCTTCATAGATGTAAGGCACTTGCAACGAACCAATAACTGCCTTTGATGCCGGCTGGATTCCCCACCCAAACCAATTTGTGCCATCAGTAACTTGCTCTTGAAGCCCTCCTGTCATATTAACAATAATAGGAGTGCCGCACGATAACGACTCCAATGTTGACAAGCCAAATCCCTCAGCATCGCTGATATTGAGAGTAAAATCTGCAGCATTATACATACCTGCTAAATGTTCAGGTTCAATTTTTGATGTAGATATCAACACTTGTCCATCGTTAACCCCTAAATGATTGATAATATGCGGCAAGTCTTGTCCATGGGGATCTCTAGCGTCTGTATGCATTAACAGCGTTGCTTGATCGTGCCCGACTTCATCTAAAAATTCCTTAAACCACCAAATCAACGTACCCGACTGCTTTCGTCTAGCATTCCGATTGTTCCAGAAGAAAATTTTCTTATTAGGATTCTTTAAGTTTACAGTACTGTTTTGAATTCTTTCTCTTACTTCCGTAACTCTCGCTTTTTCTTCGTCTGTTTTATAAAGGTGAAAGATGCCGGGATCTACGGCATGAGGGTGATAACATGATGATACGCCTGGGGCGACATCTTGTAAAATTTTGTGAGTTACTTTTGAAATACACACCACTTCATCTGTAGAACGATAAAATTGTCCATTAAAAGAGGGTGCGGGAAAATTATCCCACACATGATAATATATCATTGGAAGATGAGCGCGAATCTCATTCTCTATTTCCCACAACCATCCAAAAAAGCGGGGATCTGTCATAAACCATAAAGCATCTGGCGTTTCTTTTTGTATGATAGAGCGAATAATTTCATGATTTCCATACCCATCGATGGGAAATATGCGCCAATCATCACCCCAGGGCTCTACCTTTTGGGGACGATAATCTTGATGTTTGACGGCGCCTCCTAAGCAAATAAATTGATATCTATCCGTTTTAAGAAGAGTTTCAATAAAATACTTAGTCTGAGTCCCAACACCAGAAGGGGATAAAGGGTGATCTGAAATCACCAGGATTTTCTTTTTTGTCATTAATTTACCTCATGGACAATGTTTAGTGTGCCTAAAATTACAGTTGTGGCAAGAGAGACGATTCTTGATGTGTCTCTTGTTTTTAATATTGTACAGCGCCTTGTTCAAAAGTTTAAGCGCATTTTGTGTTTTTTTCGGGCCGCTTGTAACTCTAAAAAATTCAACTCTGTTGTATTTTGCCGTTCTCTTCAATAAAGCGAAATGTGTTTCAACATCTTTCGGGTCAACTTCTAGCTTTTGGGCAAAAAAGTGCTTGTATAGCGTTAGCTGATACGTGATCATCTTATCGTTTTTCTTACGAGCATCCCACCCCCACGAACATGTCTTCCAATCAAAAATGTGGATTTTTTTGTCGTGTGGCGTCATGACGATAGCATCAATATAGCCTTTAAAGTTATAACCTTCCTCGCCATCAATAGGTTCCATTAGG
>NZAS01000223.1 GCA_002686195.1 Candidatus Pacearchaeota archaeon
CCATCCCTGATTTTGGAATAAGCGTCCAAGAATAATTATGTGTTCTAAAGTTTGCGCCTCTAAAAATACTATCCCTTTCATCCATCGGACGTTTTCCCACCAATGCAGAATATCCAGACAAATCTTTCCACCAAGATCCGCCAGTAAAAAAATTTTTGACACTTTCACCCATACCAGCAGTAGTGGGGTCCCACAACCCACCCGTTGCTTCTGATTGTCCAGATTCGTAAGAGATACTATTTTTAGTATTAATATTCATAGGCATTGGTAGATGTATCTCTATCTCCGCACTTCCCGCATTAGTGCCACGAAGTGCTTGTTTATTTCTATAGGGGACCGCTGAAAAAGTCATCATAAGCGGTTGATCCATATCTCCAAATTTTTCTAAACCAAATTTTAATGCACCCATGAATATTCTCCTTATTACTATATATCTAAAAAAAAGAGAACTATATTTAAAAATGGCATACAAAACAAAGTATAAAACAAAGAACCCATCGAAATATATGGGAAATACATCAAATATTATTTGTAGATCTTTATGGGAAAGAAGAGTATGCAAGTACATGGACGATAATAAGAATGTTATTAGGTGGGGGAGTGAGGAATTAGCAATCCCCTACTACTCACCAGCAGATAAAAAAATGCATCGATATTTTCCAGATTTTATAGCAGAAATAAAAACCTCAAATAACTCCATTAAAACCTATGTAATTGAAGTTAAACCAAAAAAACAGACCATTCCACCAAAGAAAAAGAAAAAACAAAACAAAACATACATCAATGAATGTATAACATATAGTATAAATGAAGCTAAATGGAAATCTGCTAAAAAATACTGTAAATCTAAAGGTTGGGATTTTATTATTCTAACTGAAGATATTATTTTACCATAAATTATACTTTTTTTGTATAAATATAATGAAAGGAACAATCATGTCTTTATCAAATAGTAGCATTTCATATTTCAAAAATCACTATCTTTCAAAAGGATTAGCAAGACCAACCCGATATACGGTTGAATTTTCGGTTAGGGGATTGAGTTCTGTTCCACATACCCATGCAGAGAGTGTAGCTCTGCCTTCTAGGAATTTTGTAACTATTCAAGAACAGTGGTTCGGTCCTACGAGAAATATTCCAATTGGAAATAAATATGATTCTAGTGTGGTCATTACATTTCCTTTATCGGATGATCAAACCGAAAGGTCATTTTTTGAAAATTGGATGAACGGAGTTGTAAACCCAACAACAAATGAAGGTGATTATAAGAAATGGGTACAGCAAGATTCACTAATGATAATTAAAACACTGAGTACTAGTGGAGATGTGACCAGCACTTTTACATTCAATGAAGTATATCCTTCTACCATTATGCCCACACAATTAGACATGGGTTCAAGAAATGCATGGTCATCAATAACTGTCCAATTTGAATATAGGAGTTATGACTACAAAAAAACGGAGTAAAATAAACAATGAATCGACTATCAAATTTATTATTATCGAATGTACCAAAATATGAACTAACCATTCCTTCTACAAAGAAAAAATCAACATATAGACCATTTTTAGTAAAAGAAGAAAAAATATTACTTCTTGCCCAACAATCTAATAATGATTCAGATATGATTCGTGCAATTAAAAATATAATTGAATCTTGTGTGGACGATGTAACCAATGTAGGAAATATGCCACTATTTGATATAGAATATATGTTTTTACAAATTAGATCAAAATCGGTTGGAGAAATAGTAGAACCTACTATAATTTGCCCATCAACCGATGAAAGTATTTCTGTGTCTGTTTTAATTAATGATATTGAAGTTACATATAATAAAGACCACAAGAAAACAATATCTCTAAGTGATGATATCGCAGTAACTCTAAAATATCCTTCTTTAAATATAATTAATGAAAACAATACATCTATGGATTATACCGATCCATCAACTTTTTATAGTATTGTTGCCGATTGTATAGAACAAGTAGAAACCAAAGAAGAATCTATAGATGTTTCTACCTTAGAAAGAGAAGAAGTATTAGAATTTGTAGATAATTTGACCACAGAACAATTTGAAAATCTTATAGATTTCTTTATTACTGCTCCAAAGGTAGAACATGAGATATCTTATACTACATCGGATGGGGTAGAAAGGCAGGTGATATTGTCAGGGTTGTCGGATTTTTTCGGTTAGGGCTCGCACACACGAGTCTAAAAGATTATTATCGAATAAACTTCCAAATGATGCAATATCACAAATATAGTTTAAGTGAGTTGGAAGAAATGTTGCCTTGGGAAAAAGATGTATATTTGGCACAATTGATAGAATATATAGAAATAGAGAACGAAAAAATACAATTAAAATACATAGAAGAACAAAGGACACATTCGTCCCCATCCCCTTATTAGGCAAATATAAATGAAAAATAAAAAGGCAAAAGACAAAATTACAAAGAAATCTATTCTTTCTTATTTTAAACTAAAAAGGGAAGAAAATGATATAGACATATCACCAAAGTCTGTAAATGATATCCCACAAGTCCTCCCAGAGATGGTGGGGAAAACCAAAAAGAAGAAAAGACAAGAAAAGAAATATATTTCTCCAGAATTTAATGTTATTATTGACAACCTTAATAAAAAAATTAACTCCATTGGTAAATTACCGACCAAAAACATCTATAAGAAAATAACAAATAACAACACTACCAACAATAACTATAAAACCAAACCCACAAAAGAAATTACCAACAATAACTATAAAACCAAACCCACAAAAGAAATTACCAACAATAACAACATAACATCACAAAAAATCATTTCCTCGCCAGAAGAAATTAATAAAGTGCCCATTATGTTAAATGCTGAAGAACTAAAACAAGATAAAAAGACAAAATCACACCCAAAACAAAATTCATACAGTGAATCCAATATCATTGACAAAACAGAAAATATAATAAACAATATTAATAAAACACTATTCACAAATTTAAATTCTAAAGAAAAAACTGTAAATGTAAATCACACCAATAAATCAGAACCACAAAACGATAAAGTACCCACAATAAACAAAATACAAAACAACCAAAACACAAATAATACAAATAATACAATCAATAAAGACGAATCAAATATCATCAAAGAAATTCCTGTAATTACTGAACCTATGATGGTTAATAACAATAATACCAAAGAATCAAATACCCAACATAAAGCCATATCTAAAGTACTAAACAGAAGTACAAATACAGACTATATCACCAATAAAAAATCATATTTAATTAGTACATCCACAATAAATAAAATATTATCTGGTAAAGTCCATGTTCCCCAAATCATACCAGCATATGAAGAAGGTGGTTCGGTTAAACAAAAACATGGTGGACAGTTAATTGTTGCTGGAGAAAAAGAAAACGAAACAGTTATTCCAGATTCAAAAATAGAAAAACCATCACAACCAGCAACCGTGGAAAAAACAAGCAATGAAACTGCATCAACGGCAGCAACATCATCTTTAGATAAAAATGCCGCATTGAAAATGGACAACAATAACGAATCATCGGGAAATAATTCAGATGCTGGTCCCACCGTAATTAATGCAACTGGGGTACAATCACAAACACCAGCACCTGCTCCTGGTATGGCGTCAGGTTCAAAGGGTATTGATAACATGAGAACACAAACAATGTATCCTAGATGGAGACAATCTTTAGGATAAAGAGAAAGGGAGTCCCAAAGGACTCCCTTTTCAATAGAAGATATAAATCAGTTTACTCGTTCGCTAATTTTTCAAAATATGATAGAGCATCTGTATCTTCTTCTGGGGAATTACCAAATGATTTTTCTGCATCTTCTGCACCACTAGAATCATTAACTGTTTCAGCAGTAGAAGTATTTTCTTGTGTTGTTTGACGAATATCTGCACCGAGAACACCATCTCGTTTTACCTTCAATTCATCATATGATTTGAAATTTGAAGAGTCAGTAAATTCAGAAAGAGCATATTGTGATTTCCAAAGTTCTTCCAACTTTTCATCGTCACCATCAAACAACGAACTAGGTGAGTCAAACTCACTCTTGTCATAGTTAATGTAACCAGCAACTTTACGAACCTTTAATTTAAAATTCGCACCTTCCCAAAAATCAAATGGATTGATTGCATCTTCATCTGCAAATTCAGGATTCATTGATTCATTGATTTTATCAAAAATCTTTTTACCGAATTTGTAAAGGAATACCTTACCTTCGTTTTGTGGGTTGGCGGGGTCACTAACAACCATAATGTTCGCAGTATAATGTAAACGGCGCTTACGGTTTCGTGCAATGTCCTTATCCTTTTCTATCCCACTATTCCAAAGTTCACTATTGCTTTCGCATACAGGACATTTTTGTCCTAGTGTCGTTGGGCAATTTTCAATAAACCACCCACCCTTTCCCTGGAAACCGTGTGAGTAATACTTTGCCCATGGCAGGTCCTCACCATCTACTGCGGGAAGAAATCGAATAACTGCATAACCGTTGCTGGATTTATCCAATTCTGGTTTCCAGAAACGATCATCTTTATATGATTCTTTCTTGTTTGTTTCTTCAATTTTCTTAGTCAATTCATCAATACTTGACTTAGAACGCTTTTTAAAATCTGCAAATGACATAATGTGTCTCCTTTTTCTATTCACGGAACTCCCGTGTTCTTAAACTCGATTGGGAACTACCCAACCACAACAGTTTATTTATAATGAATTATAACCTAAATTTGGAAATATACAACCATTAAATTGGTAATTTTGAACTATTTTTTGGAAACATATTATATTCTCTCGCTTCTGATTCCAATTTCTCTACAATTGGCTTCGATAAAAACTTTGATGCTATATTGGGTTCAATATCATATTCCTCACATACAATTAAAACTGCATCTATATATCCTATATTATCATTTATTACCAAATCTTCTATTCTTTTGATAAATTCAAACTGAACATTTTCACTAAATAACATATGAGTCCTTTCTTTCTTTGCCGGATAAGAGATTTGTTATATATAGTATAACGCAATATAAATTAAAATCAACTGTTAAATTGATTCCTTGGAGATTTTTTCAACATGTCAGATACAACAAATAATATTAATATCCAAACATGGGGAAACACAGCCTCGATAGCCACAGATTATTCAAACAGTGGTGATGGACTTACTGCTACTCATCTACCCCTCAACAAAATGGTATGGGGTGAAGATGGGGCCGGTAATAGAGTTTCTCTCACTAATCCGCTTCCAATTCAAATTGGGGGACAAACAGGAGCAGTAGAAATTACAGGTTGGCTGAAAGGCGCAACTACTGCAACTGGTGGACAAGACGGATTCCGCATTCAAAACCTTACTTACAATGCTGGCAATACAGCAATAAGTTATCTTGCGATTTCTGGTAACACTCTTGGTGCTGGACATACGGGATATTGGATAGGAACAACAGGATATATACAAGGCCTTGCAGGTGGTACTCCAGTTGCAATTACTGGTGAGTCACACATTAGAGGTGCAATGGCAATTGATGCATACGGTCTTGGTGGAACATTTGATGTCCCCGAATATAAAAATTATGTACGAGGACTCTTGATTCAAGGAACATCAGCAGGAAATACTGCATATGTTGCTGGAGAAACATTCCCAGCGGGTGGATTCGGTGTTCCGATTGCAGTCACTGGTGGTCGAAGATTAGATTCATCAGTTGATAGCGTAACAGTATCAGGAACAGTAAGTACTACTGGTGGTTGGAAAGCAGCCGCTGCTACAGATTCCATATCAGTTTATGGACACGACCAAGGAGAAAAAGTTTGGACAAGACTATTTGCAGGTGATGGAACTTCTCTGGGTCATTCTGGTGATGCACTTAATGTAAATGTTACGAATGCAGGAATGACATTTAGTGTCAATATCGGTGCAACACTTGATATGGGTGTGACCGCTGCGGGTGGACCACTTAGAATTCAAGGACCAACTGGTTCTGCATATGCTAACTTTGACCCAATCACTGTTCGTGGTGAAGCAGCCGGTGCA
>NZAS01000224.1 GCA_002686195.1 Candidatus Pacearchaeota archaeon
CAATTCACCAACAACAAACCCATCGGGAATCATTCCAGTTACACTTTGTAGGTACATTACCCCGATTGTAGTTCCACCTGTTCCTTGGTAAGTATCCCAAATCATTACTTCACCACTTGCACCTGAAGTATCACCACTTACTGCTAATCCTGCGGGGAAACTTCCTGCTGTAAGAGAACCCCCACGAACGATAAGTTTTCCACCCGTATCACCGTAACAATGATTGTTAGTTGTTGTGCCTGGATTATATCCCAGTGCATATAAATCTCCCGACTTCCCTTCACCCGTAGGACCAGACCAACCAACAGTTAATCCATTATCTCTAAGATTATATGTGGTGCTTACTTTATATGGTGTGTAGTGTCCAATAACAGGAATTTCGTATGATTGATGTTCACTATGAAAGGGTTGGTCGCTTTGCAAAGATTTCATAATAGAAATACTTCCGAACATTCTCATTCCTGCGGGGTGGATAAGTTTCTTCAAAACTTCTTTGTATGTGTCTAATGAAATTTCTGCTTTCAAAACATAAGAATAATCTTGGTAATAGTGTCCATCTTGAATTCGCTTATTGGAACTTAATTTTCCGTTATTGCTTTTGAAATAGCCAGGATAAGAAATTAATGCTTTGGGATTCATGGTTGCTCTTGCACGACCATTACCACCGTCAAACACAAGAGGAAGTGGTTCTGTATAATTAACACCACCGTTGTCTACAATGGCAGTTTTTATACTTCCCTTTAAGGAAACTTCATTAACTTTACCTTTACCACCCTCTCCCATATTTTGAACTGCACTGTCCAATCCATCATCTATCCTACAACGGTCGCCTGTTTTGTATCCTTCACCCTCTTCCAATATAACAATATCCGAAAACAAACCATAAACAACTTCCGACAATACAGTTCCATCATCAATGGTTACGAACACATCTTCACCAGATTTAAATTCACCAACAATACTATTGATGAATAATTCAGTAACTTCGTGTGGCCCTATATTATATTGACTTACTCTATAAACCCTTGCAGATGCGGTTACTTCCGAATTGTTTCTATTGATTTGCTCAATCTTATTCCCTGACATTTTAAAATTTTCTACACCGTTCGCAGAAGTAATTTTAATTGCTTGTTCTTCAATCCATCTTCCATCAGATGCTCGTAAAATATCTTCCTTTGGATAATAAAAATCACAAGCACTGTCATACAGCAATCTGAACAAAAGTTGATATGATTTTTCAGAACCTTTTGTTTGATAAAAATCCTTGATATTTTTTAATAAGGTCTTTTCGTCAACACTATTTCCATCTTGGTCTGTTGCTAATTTCTCTGGAAAGTTCAACAGAAATTGTTTTTTGAAATGACCAACATATTCATCTAAAGTTCTGTCTATATCCGAAATGTCCTGAAGAAGAACTGTTCGACCGAATACATTTATCTTTTGTTCTAACCATTCATAATACGCTTCTAAAAAGTTCACAAATATTGGATGGTCAGAACGAACGAATTCAGGAACTTCTCTTTCTACATGGGGAGAAATACCGTCAACAATAGATTGAACTGCGTGTGGGAAGGTTGCACCAATCTTATCTTCAAGAGAAACATAAGGCCCTGTACCACCCGAACCAACTTTAAATAATAGAGTTAGTGACATTTACATTTCTCCACTATTGATTCGCCAATTCGGTATTTGTTGTACCTATATTTCCACTGTCCCCTACACGCTCAACAGAAACGGCAACTGAATCATTATCTTGCTCATCAACTATTATAAGAATATTTCTACTTGACTTGACATCTAAATCTCTTGGTTCAACATCGAACTTTATTACACTGCTTGTATCATCTTGTACGGGATTAAAAGAAACCAATTCTAACGAACCGTTGTCGTAATTCACCGAACCAATTTCTCTAATTAAAGATTTCGCTCCTTCTTTGGTTGTATATAAAAGCAACTTACCTCTTCCATCATCAACAATATAACTGTCAACAACATTATCGTTGATGTCTTTGTATTTGAATGTTGAACTCCTAACCGAACCACCTTCCATGTGTCCTTCGTGTGGATGATATATTGAATTGTAGAAATTTACAGTATATCCTGCAACAGAACCTATGGTTGGTTCGAGTCGTCTTTGCATTTTAACTTTTGTTTTGTTACCAATTACCGAACTGTCCAAAGAATCTATTCGAGTTAAGAATTTTGAATAATAGAAGTTGTTCCCGAACTTTTCTAACTTAGAATCTGAAAAATCATATATGTCATTTTTGACCAAAGTTTTTAATGCTTCGGGTGTGAGAATAGTTTTTGACGGGTCGAATGTTATTGTAGAATCCACCAGTAAATACAAATACTCTGGGTCGATTATCTCTGGAAGAATACTTACAATATTGTTTCCTTTGAGTATACTTGTGTTTATTGATTCCTTTTCAAAATCACTCAATGCGTTTCCTGAATTGGGTTTTATTGAAATAAATACCTTTCCATATTGTGGTGGAATCGAATCTTCACCACCATAAACAAATACAGATTCAACATCACCCCACTGATTTGAGATAAGAGTTTTATAATCTTCTGCGGTTACTGCACGGTCTTGTGCTTGATATGACCTTGGTGCATAATATTTAATCGACTCTATACTTTCGGGAAGTCCACCACCCTGTGCATATGAAATAACATCAACATCTACATTAGAGGTTAGTGAAAACGACCTTCTGCTGTTTCGGGAATCATGTTTTCCGATATTGTTTGCAAGAGGGCCACTTGTTTCAAGATAACTTATGGTGATAACATTACCGTGTTCTGGTTTGTTTCCAACGATACCATCACCAAAATAAATTTCATATAGTCCATCCTCTATTTCTTGTAAAAAATATACATCTGAACCAGAAGTTAATCCTGTATAGTTGGTTGCTAAATCCCAAGGAGAATAATATCCTGTGCTGTCAGTTGTTGAATTTTGTACTCTTACTTTAAGTTGAGTTGTGTCTGTTTTGGTTGAAGGTATTCTGAACCGTTGACTTGAAGAATTGGCATCAAAAACAAAACTGTTGTTTCTTAAAGAACCTTCATATAAATTTACTGTTGCTCCCACATTACCACCAGAACCACCTGTTGCTGTAATTGAAATTACATCGGTGTTTGTGAAATTATATGGTTCTCCATTTTCGTTTATTGAAGAAAATAAAGTACCAATAGGAAGAAAACTTGGTGCTGTTGTATCATCATCATAAGTTATGTACGCATTCACAGAGGCAGATTTTGTTGATGATGGTGTATGTCCAAGTTCTTTTGCTCTTGATACTACTGCATTCCTTGTAACTGCACTGTCTAAAAACATTTCATTCGCAACCATATTGGCATAAAAACCCATATAATGTGTATTGTAAGAAAGGACATCTAATAAAACAGACATTGCAGAACCATCAAAATCATAATCCTTGAATTGATTCTGGTCGCTTAGATAATCCTTCAAACTTTCTTTGATTTGGAAAAAATCTAATTCTGTTACTGGTAAATTTCCACCTGTTGTCATTATCGTGTTCTCTCTAATACGGTTGTTAGTGTTACAATATCTTCTTGATTTTTGATAGCGAACTGTATTGTTACATCAAGAGCATTCGCATCAGGGTTATCCACCACATTTACTGTCAAAACATTAATTCGTGGTTCGTGTTCCTTTAGTACATCCTCAATATTTGATTTGAGATTGATTCCTGTTAGGGGTGTAATATTCTCGAACAACAATTGTTTGACTCTTGAATTTATAGACGGCTGAAACGGTCTTTCATATTTACTTGTCATGATTAAAGACCTAACAGATTTCTTGACTGCTTCATCATTTAATTTCAATATCAAATCGCCAGACACAGGATGTGCTTTGAAATCGAAGTCAATATCTATGTATCGTTTATCCGTCATACTATTTCTATATATACCTGTTTTATTCCATTTATTTGGATTTTCTCTTTTGTTGTTCTAATGTAAATTCTGCTACATTTCTGGCATTTTCAATGAATGGAGCAATTTCCTTTTCATCTACACAATCCGCTTTTGACCAACTACACCACTGACACATAACATAGCCAGTTATTTCGTTTTTCTTTTTAAGAGGGAGTAAAGAAAACGATATAACATTGTTTACTTGCATAAATTTCTTACACCAAGAATCTTCAAGATGCTCTACAACATATATTGTTGGTGTATTTTCTTTCAGGAGTAATAAAGCATCCACGCACAAAGAAATAGGCAAATCTTTCTTTTTTTCTAACTCTGAAGATGTTCCCGCCGCAAGAGATTCGTGAGTAAGTGACATTTTCTTCATTGATAACCCATCCACAAACTCACCCCCATTGTGAAATTGAACTATTTGTGTTCTTGCACAATCACATTGCACCCGCAATTCGGTAAGGCATTCATGAAGTCGAGTATGAATATTGTAATTAAAATCTTCTGGGTAGTCAATTTCTTTAGAAAATAATTTACTGCTCTTAATCATTTTCCTATAAGGAAGAATGAATATGAACAAACCAGCCAGTAATGCTCCTATAGCAGTACCCACCGTTAGGAAGGTGTTTAGTATTTCTTGATGTGTCATTCGTTTCCTTACTTTTGTTGAAATGTTTAATATTATTATTTATATCTTTATTTATATTAGAAAATTGAAATACTTTCTCCACCTTCTGCGGTGTATTGGGATGCACCTATGTGTCTTCCCGATGTTGATGCTAAACCCTGAATTGTTGTTGGGTATGCAGCATCTTTACAATCTGCACCACCACCTGATGTTGAGTTTAGTGAGAAGTCGAGATTTGCACCATCGGTGAATGGGTCATCAGAAAGTGTGACTGCATCAAGATTTTGTAGGTTTGTACCACCACCATTAACTTGATTAGTGACACCACCATATGCATTACCAACAATTAATAATCCCGTATTTACCGATGCATCTTCAATATTGATTGCATTGGTTGCGGATGAACCATAGAAAATGTTGTTTTGAATAACATTCAAGTTATATGGGTATGTGTTGATGTTTGGAAGTTCTCGGATTGCAATTGCATCTGTTCCAAAACCATAGAATGTACATTCAGTCACATTGAATATTGCTGCTTCGTTTGTGCTATTAATCAAATCAACATCAATTCCGATTTCCATTGCTTCTACACTTCCGTCTGTGAAAACACATCCTGTAAAAACTAACGGAACATTCACACCTGTACCCTGTGAATAACATCCTCTGTTTCCTCTGAATACACAACTGTGGAACGATGCACCGTCATTTGTCTGAACAAGAACAACACCACCAGTTGTACTATTGTTTGATGATTCAAAATAACAATTAATACAATGTGTATAGAAACGAATATTAAATGCTTCTGCACCTGTTCCTGTGTTTGTATTTACGAATCGGCAATTGTAATAGTATGCGTGGTCAATAGCATTATTGTTGCTCCAAGCATATGCAGAATTATTTGTTTCATAGTCAATATTTTTGAAAATAACATTACCACCTGCATTAATAGTAACCGCTTGAGTTGCACCACCCTGCCATCTTTCACCATCGCCTGGGGTTGTTTCGTATCCTTCAACGATTGTGGTTGCAGTCGAATTAGGTGCTGCCATACTGACTACTTTGTTTCCACCAAGATTTACCCTTGATGCAGATTTCTTCATATACAGAATATCACCCGCAGCAATACTTTCTAATGCGTTTTCAAAATCAGTCCAAGCATCTGCTTCGGATGTTCCATCATTTGCACCTGTTGCATCTGCATAGTAATAATAAGTTGTCATTACGAAGTTCTCCTAATCTTTAATGCGAGATTACAATTTGTTAAGGTAGTAACATCATCAATTTCAAATTCAATTATATCTCCTGCATCAAATGTTGTCTTTGTCCAGGCAGTAATAGAAGTGTCTTGTCCTTTATATGCCTCATCAATTTGGGGAAATCCAGAACCACCTACACTTGCAGTAGTAGGCCAATTTGCATAGGTACACCAATTTATACCCCATTCAATGCTACCACTATCCGTTGAAGTTACCGTCCACTCAGTAACTTCACAATCATATGGAAGAACTCTGTGTCCTTTTGTCCCTGTTGTTAAAACAGAACTTCCGTTGTCTACATGTACTCCTATGATTTCATATGTGTCCTGTGTGTGTGAAGTCCCTTGAGTTGTACCATCTGGGAATTGTATGTGGTTTCCTGAACCAGTTATACCAACCACACCACCAAATGTTGCACCACCACCCATAGACATTCCTGCAACACTATGAATCAAAGTGACATTAGAATCCCCTAATACAATTTCATTGGACACTGTTGCACTTGAAGGTTGTGCATTGTATCCAATGAATGTGTTGTTAGAACCTGTTGTGCCAATTAATCCTGACTTATATCCTAATGCACTGTTTCTATAACCATCTGTGTTGTTATGGAGTGCCTTATATCCACATGCTACATTACTATAACCAGTTGTGTTGGTACGGAGTGCCTTATATCCAGTTGCTACATTGCTATGACCAGTTGTGTTGTTCCACATTGCCTCATATCCAGTTGCTACATTAATATAACCAGTTGTGTTGATATAGAGTGCCGCATGTCCAGATGCTACATTGCGATTACCCTCTGTGTTGTTATAGAGTGCCTTATATCCAGATGCTACATTATTATCACCCTCTGTGTTGCTATAGAGTGCCGCATATCCAGATGCTACATTGTAATTACCCTCTGTGTTGCTACGGAGTGCCTGATATCCAGATGCTACATTGTAATCACCCTC
>NZAS01000225.1 GCA_002686195.1 Candidatus Pacearchaeota archaeon
TGAATTTCATCACATAAACCCAGAAGATAAATCATTTGTTCTTGGAGATTCTTTTATGAACTCTAAAGAAAGAATAATTGTTGAAATGATGAAGTGTAGGGTGCTATGCTGTCGTTGCCACAGAGAGGAACATTATTAATTAATACCTTACAAACCCAGCCTTAGCTGTATCAGATGTTTTCCACTCGGCACTACCTAGATAATTCTTAGGAGGAAGGGGGAATAGTTTTTCAAGATAACCCTCAGAATATTTTTTAGCATATTTTCTAAACCAATCTCTTACAGTTCTATCAAATTGTCTCCTTCTAAAATGGTATGTCTTTTCTGTATTTAATGCTATTGTCCTATTTTCTGGTGTCAGATAATCAAGAAAGGCTGTCCTTGGCTCAAATGCCAATCCAGAAGATTTAGCAGATGGGAATTTCATTGGATTAATTTTATCCATTACTTGATCTAAAGCATTCCATGTATCCCTTGCTGATGCTTTAGCAAATTTCTGCTCATACCCACTAAGGACTCTTTTAGAATCATACAAGTAGAACCATGTAGCGGCATAATACCTAGCAGCTGAATTCAAGTCATTATTTAAGAATGCTTGTTTTATAAGATTATAATACTGAGCATTAGCTGAATACATTCTATTAAAATCATTATATGTTTTTTGCCACTCTGCGTAACGACCTGTACTCTTTTCCCATGCTCTTTTAAAAGTATTAATATTTTTTACATCAGTTTTAAGAGGGTTATTTTGTTTTGTTAAGAATTTATCAAGATGATTAATTGCTACAACCAAATCTTTAGCACCCTTCTCAAGTGTAGCCTTGGCATCAATCTTCTGATTAGTAAGAACATTCCAAACATTGTCACCAATAATTATAGAATTTCTTATTATAGCAGGCTGCATTATAGAATCCGCCATTAAAAGATTTGCAAAATGTTCACCAGGAACTTTATAGGGATTTAAAACAAAGGACAATAGTCCTAATGCTTCAGCTTTTGCTAAATTAGTTTGCAACTGCCCTAATGCATCTTCGTTAATTTTTGGAGGCTTTAGACCAATAACTTTTTCATATGCTCCCCACAAGGCACCGCCAGCTAAATTACCAGCAAACGCATATCTTGCCATTGGTAAAAAGTTTCCATCTTTTACAGCTGGGGTTATTATATGATTTACTACATTAGCTGTGCCGCTGTAAGCCATACGGTAAAATAATGTACCAGCTTGCGGTTTAGGATCGCCCCACCATAATGGGAGGAATGGATCACCAGTAGCACCCTGACTTTTAATATGACCATAGTGACCTATTTTATCTCTAAGAAGTTCTATATTTAATTCTATCTGTTCACCAATTTTACCTTTAACATGTACATTACTAGAATCTAATCCATATTGTTGGAGGAAAGCTATTTCTTCAGGTTTAAGATGAAACATTTTATATAAAGCACTAATAGCTTTTTTTCTTGCTCTACTCCCAAATAATTTAGCCCTTTGCATATCTTTTTTGCTTTGTTCATTTGCCCTATAAACAAACGGTCCCACTCTTTTTATTTCTTCCTCCATTTTTGCTTTCTTTCTTTGGGCAGATTTTGTAGTCTCTATCTGCGCTTTAAGAGCATGACCAACCATTCCGCTATAATCACCACGAAGTACATTAACAAGCCTGTCAGCATGAAACTCACCAGCAAAACCGCCAACTATCCTATTAATAGTTTCGGTAGGTTTCATCCAACTGCCCCACTTCATCCACCAATCACCAAAACCAGTCAATTCTAATTCTTTAGTGCCTAACTCAGTCCAACCCTTCCTTCTAGCCTCAGACCAATTTTTAGCGTTAAAAAGCTTAGATACCCCATAGGCAAATGCCTGTACACCATGAGTCCCTATTGTCATTGAAGTACCGATTGCTAAATTCTTCATGCCGGAAAAAGGTGAAGATAAGCCAAATAAAGCAGAGTATTTAGAAGCAATCTGAAGCTTTTCAGTTGACCATTGCCCAGTTAAAGGAGTCTCTTCCATTCCAATTCTTCTTGAAACTGCTTTCTCAACATACTCACCAAACTCAGATTTAGAGCCAATCTCCCTTAACATACTTGTAGCAACGCCAGATGCGTGTGCATAATCTCCATGAGCATCGGTATATTCAGGCATATGTTTAACAGTAGCTAAATAGTTAGACATGACTCTTATGTATTGACCTGCAACTGTACTAAAATCTGTTTCCCAAACTTTAATTTGGTTACCCTTATCATCAAACATTATATTCTCAAGTCTTGGCTGACGGGTCATCAAGAACTTATTTTGCAACAAATTCCTTCGCCTTCTAAGTAAGTTTTGCAGTTGCATATGGGCTTCATTATTTATTGCATTCCAAGTGTCAGTGCCTTCCTTAGTTGCTTCTTCATTTATTTTTTGAAGAGTATTTCTCTCTTTATCTAATTCTTTCTCTAGTGCAAGTCTTTTTTTATCTCTTCCTGGAAGTTTATATATTTCTTTTTCTAAATTATCTATCCTATCATTTATATCTTTATTTCTTATAACCATTATTTTTTGCATCAAGTCTGTAATGCCTTTCTGATACCCTTTAGAACCAAACTTTAACTTATTCTTAGCCTCCTTGGTAAGCACTCTTGTAAAATAACTTTCAACATATTTATTATCAATCTTGTCCACCCATTCTTCATAAAGCCTTGGGTTCTTTATACTCTCTCTAGCATAAATTTTTAGTGTCCTCCAATAATTTTTATACATTTCTTCTATAAATTCAGCAGCCTTACGTTCTTTTGAATTAGGCTTTTTATAATTTTCAAGAAATTCATCAAGCCCTTTAGGTCTTTCTGGATAGACAACTTGACCATTTTCTAAAGTAACAGGTTTTAATAACATTGATTGACCAGTTTCTGGATCAATCTCTCTTACAAATGGGATAAACTTTAAACCTCTTTTTTTTATAAGACGTTCAGCACTTTTTATATAAACCATGCCTTGTCCAACATGCATATTCTCTGTCATGTAATGGTCTTCTAATTTTTCAGCAATCTTCGTTGCGCCCATTTTCCTCAAGACATATCCAAGCGGTAAAGCCATTTTGCCAATCCGTTTAAAAATCTCAGAGTATTCAGAGTCATTCTTTGCAAGTTTTTCTGACATAGCTTGATCAAGCACTACAGTAGCAGGATCATATTTCTTACCAAAATTATTAATCAAGTCAATATATCTTGTTATTTGTCTCTTAGTTGCAGACCCAAGAGTGCCTCTTGGTATTCCTAGACTGCGTTTCATCATCATAGCCCAATCTCTTTTAATCCCTCTCTGACGTTCTAGTATATGAGCCTTAGCATTTAATGAGTTCCACTCTTTACCCAATTTAGGTTTAGGATCAGCCATCCTCTCAGTAAGCCATTCAGTTAATGCCCTAATCTGCCCGGAGTTACCTCCAATAACATTACCTTCTTTATCTATTGTAACCCCTGCTTTAAGAAGTCCAAGTTCTTCAAGCAACGTAGGCAATACAGATTTATCCCAAGCTATTTTAATACCTTTTCTATCAAGTATATCATGTAACTGTTTTCTTTCCTGCGCAGTTGGTTCTGATAAATCACGTTCCGAAAGCTGACGTTTATTAATTTTCATTGGGATATCAGAGCCTTTAAATGAACCCTCTTCAGCCATCTTGCCAAATTGCCTAGCTATGTCTTTAGGCGAGCCAAGACCAATCCAGTTTTTAAACCGACTCATCATTTCTCTAATCCATAAACCAAATCTTCCTGTTCTTGTCTTGGTATTAAATCTCTTAACCGACCATTCTGAGGCGAGTTGAGTTAGGTATTCATTTTCTGCTTTTTTCCCATATTTCCTTAGAAAAATATCCCACCTGTTAGAGTCATGCTTTCTAGCCCAAGCAGCTACTTCAGACTCGCCCTTTTCCCATAGCTTTATTAACTCTTTATTTTTAGTAGCACGAATAACAGCTTCAAGTTTGTGTACAACTTCATGGAATACTGTAGTTTCATCAGCCTTGCCTAACGTCAGTCTAATAAGACCATCTTTTATTTTGCCAGCATATTCTTTACCAACAACAATTTCTAAAGAACCTTTCCAGCCTGGAGTATTTTTTTCCACATGGGCAATTTGGGCTTCCAATGCCTGTCGTGTTGAAGCTTCACGATTTGTTAATATATTTTCCCCTTCTTTACCTGGAACATATTCTTGCTGTGCCTTTTTTAACTCTGCTTGTAATTGTTTTATGCGTTTTAAAGCAACCTTTATAGCAAACTCTGCTCCTCCCCTTGAGTCGCTTTCAAATTTTCTCCAAGCACGAATCTCTTTTTTAATTTGTTCAGGAGTTTTAAATAAAGAAAGTTGCTGATATTTTTCACCAGTTTTTAGATCAACCCATTGTTGTTTTTCATAATCATATCTCCATTCTTTACCACCTTCTCTTTGTTTAAGAAATTCCACTGCAATAAAAGCAGGCATCTGATTAATCTGTTCATCTGTAAATTTAAGTTTTTTTAGTACATCCCTCATTTCTTTAGGAGCATCTGCCATAGTAACTTCTGGCAAATCTCCTTTAGTCTCATACTTTTGTTCTTTTCCTTCAGATGGTTTTTCTCGCAATACATTCAGAAGCTTATCCACTGCCTTCTTAGTAACAGCAGCTTTAGCCTCTTCACTAGACTCTTTGCCAGTAGTCTCTTTACTAACAAATGCTGGTTCTTTTTGATGCTGTTCTATAGCCTTTAATACATTCTCAAGCTCTTTAGAAGCAACCCCTTTATTCATAACTTTTCTAGCTTGACTCCAGAATGCATTAAATGCTAGTTGTCTAAGAGCAATAGACTCTGCATCTTTACCAATTAAAGCGGTATCTATATAATGCTTTGCAGCTTGTGATACTTTGGCTAAATCTGGTGTATGATATACAACTGCAAGATCAACTATTTCTAACCAAGACATTCCCTGTAAAGCTTTATTGCCTTCTCCACCAGGAACTTTCACTCCTCTATTATCCATAAGTCTAGCCATAGTCAAAACAGCAGTTCTAGTATCATGAGCAGTTAAAGTTTCAGTACCACCAAGAATATGTTTTTTAACAAATTGAACTAATGAATTCCTTGATAATGGAATATCTTTACCTTGTTTATCAATACCTCTTATAATACTTTCAGTATCTTTTACACCGTTAGCTCTATTCTTCTTAATAATTCTATTTATAACTTGATAATAGTTAATATCATGAGGTCCAATCTTCTGATCAAAAATCGGAATATAAGTTTCTTTACCACCTTTCATTGTGACTCTCATTAGATACCCATCTTTACCGCCAGTATCTTTTTTAAGCTGTCCTTCTATTGGAATGAAATCTTTAGCCGTTAATGGCTTATTAATTCCTTCTTTAGTGGTCCCACCGTAAATACGTTCAATTCTTCCAGCTGTAAGAAAAAGAAGAAAATTAACAAAATGAGCAGTGTCGCTTTCAATCTTTCTTTCCTTAGATATAAAAATTCTTTTAGCTTTCTTTAATAAATTGTTAAGTTTAGTCTGAATAGACTTTATTTTAGGCGGAGCTAAAGTCTTTTTCTGTTCTTTGAATTTTTTTGCTTCCGCTTCGCCAACAGATAGATCAAAAGATTTTTTAGTTAATTTTTCACCAGTAAGACTATTATAAATTTTAACAATACGTTTAGGTCTTGCGTCAGTTGGGCTAGTGCGTAAAGTATTTAAAAATGCTTGAACATCACTTTCAGTGACATTAAGTATAGATTTTCCCCTATCTTGTAAGAACTTATCAAGACTAACTAAATTTGAAAACATACGGTTTAATTCTGCTTTGCCAGCACCATAGTGATCTGCTAATATTTTCTTAGCGGCGGTAGCTGTGTCTTTATTATTTTTTGCTCCTGCTGTTACTGGTTTAGATTCAACTAGATTTTTTCCGTATGTAGTTAGATTTGCTTTTCCAGAATCAATTAGTTCTTGACCTTTTTCTACAGAACTATCAGTTACCACTTTGCCACTCTCGGCTAATTTTAACTCTTTTTCATGTTGTCGCTCTTCTTTTATATGTTGTTTTCTAATTTCTACAGCAGACTGTATATCATCAGCAGTTAAATTTTTATTCTTAATACTAACCAATTCACCATCTGCATTATATACTTGTTTTATTTTCAATTCCTTAGCTTGATTTAAAAAAGTTCGCTTCCTTTCACCATCAGGTTCTTTACTTAATCTCTCAGATTCTGTAAGTTCATCTTTTAAAACTTTCCACGCATCTGCAGGCTCTCCATCTTTAAAATTCTTATTTAAAAAATCAAATGCTGTGTTTTCTCTCAATGCTGTTACTTCTGATGGAACCATACTACCTTCTTCAATCATAGTATCTATCAACTTTTGTAAATCTCTATAATAGCCTTCAAGTTTCTGTACCTCACCAGCAGTAACACCAGCTTTCTTAGATGCTTTAGATAATGTCCCATCTTTATTAAACTTTATTTTTTTAGCTATACCTTCTATTTCTCTAAATTTTCCAGTTATATCACTAATTTCTTTTTCATAATCTTTCCGAGACTTTGCCAATCCTTCTTCTGTGGATTCAGCCATCTTTCTTTCTTGATCATTCTCTCTATCTAAGGTTTTAAGAATTTTGTTAGATGCTTCTTTCTTTGAAAGCCATCTACTGTTAACATCTCTGAGTAAATGATCTTGTAATCTGCCAGCACCATTTTTAAAATGATCAATACCTTTATGAATCCCTTTTAAAGTACCAATAGTAACTAAATTATGAATGAATCTCTCTGAAAAAGGGACACCTTCCTGGCTCTTATCTCCAAGTTGTTCAAGTAAGTATCCAATCCCAGTAAAGCCAGCAGCCTCTACAGGTATACCGAGAAAAGCAGAGTAAACAAAATCTTCTATAGCAGGATGTTCATCAGCAAGATATTTACCAAACCCGCCTTCTGCGAATGCACCTGCTTTACCTGCTCTCATTACACCGCCTAAAGCACCAGCAAAATAACCGCCAGCAAAACCATGTAAGCCAGTCCACATAGTTTGTTCCATGTTAAAATCCATATTTGGACCAAGAGGCTGACCAGCCTTCCACCTTTCAAGTATATCTGGAGCCTGTGTATAATCATAAGGCTGTCCAGTTTCAGGATTAGTCATCTTTGTAATATTCTCTACCATCTGTCTTTCAACATCTGTAGCAACATTATATAAACCAAGGCTCACGGCTGACCTAGTGCCAAAATGATTCATTACTGTTCTTAAATTAGGTGATACTATAGGCTCTTTTAAAGCATAGCCAGCAACCTCAGTAATATCATCTTTTAAATATGACAATTTATTAATTTGCTGATCAACTAAATCAAGTGATGCAGACCTAGCATCAGCTTTTAACATTTCAA
>NZAS01000226.1 GCA_002686195.1 Candidatus Pacearchaeota archaeon
CGCCAGTTTTTCGCTTTTTCCAGGAAAAGCTCAAGATTTTCCGCCGCTGAAAAAGACTTTTTGAACCACAGAAAAAAGACCTTCCGTTCCTCAGAAAAAAGACCTTCCGTTCCTCAGAAAAAAGACCTTTACCCCCTAGGAAAAAAAACTTTTATTCCCTGTATATAATACGCATGTGTGCGCGCAAAATAAAAGAGGCAACCCCTCTGTGAAAAGAAGTTGCCCCTTAGGTGTTGAGGAATTGATTGGTAGGATTATTATGTCCTTCCTCTTATATGATACTAATTCTTATCATCTTCCTCATCTTTATTTCCTTCCAGCTTTTCAAGTATATCTTCTTTCCTTTTCCTTCGCACAAATTTAATTAAATTATCTTTTTCATTTATGGTTTCATTTGGTTGAGGTGGATCCCATTCACATCGCCATTCGGATTTATTAAAACTAAATTCCATAATGCCTTCATAAGCATCATCTAATGATGAATCATATGTGTATGTATCCGAGTATGATAACGGGCTAATGTAATCGCAATACCCGGTGACTGTTCCTGTTGGTGATACCAATGGACTTCCAAAAGAAATACCCAATGGATCCCCGGGATTAGTAAAGACTAAAGTGGGATGCATTGGGTTATTTCTTTCGAGAAATTTCTTTGCTTCTAATTTGTTTACATCATTTAGAATGATTTTATCTGTAAGCATATTGAATACTGAATACTTATCATCATCCGTCTTGACTATGTAAAATAATGTTTCTGATGTACCTATCATAATGATTTGATTCCTTTAAATCTTTTAAATTCTTTTTCTCTTACTCGGTGTACTATATAAAATTTACCACCCGATTTAACAAACTAATACCGCGTAGGTTATTATACTCTATGAGATATATTTAATATAAATACAAATCAAAATGTCTTTCTATTTGAGAGCCGCCTAATAACACAAGACGCACTACCTCATAAAGCCTTAGTCTACTGTGATTTTTTTTGCAAATAATGGTTGACGTTTGGAGAAAATGAACTGTAAAGTTTTTGCCCAAGATGGACTTAACAAACTTCTAATCTTGTGCTAATATTGGTTGGTATCCCTCTTCCATGAAATCTGTTCCAAACATTCTGTCCCAACCTAAGTATCTATTTTTATCATTAAAAAATAAATCTAAGTTATAATGATATTCATCTGATATTCTTTCTTCTTTAATTGTTTTATTTGTTTTACAATCTACCTCTTTGCAACCAAAGTATCTTGCCTCTATAAAATATACATAATATAAGTTATCATTATTTAATTTGTATAATGATATATGACCCAACCTATCCGGCTCCTCTTTGGAGCTAAGGTTAACCAGTGTTCTGTCTAATAGTTTCATGATAATCATCCCCCTCATTATAGGATGTGAAGTTTTTGCCCAAGGGCTGGGCTTGTTAAATCTTATTTACTATAACTTAAACTAATAATTAAAATCATTTTTAATTTTAATTATCAAACTAGACAAACAGCTTTCTTATCCCGTAGTTCTTCTGCCGGCAGCCTGAACTATACTTTAAGCAGCATGGTATCGGCATTTAATATAGTTTTAAATAGTATATCATGGGACTTAAATTTTGAGGTGAGGCTGCCGGCACTAGTTTAGCTGCTATGATATAATATCTAATACAGTTTTAGATATTATATCATTGACTTTAAAGTTAAGAGCTCTGCAGTCGTCATCTTTTAAGATCTATTAAATAACCTTTAAAGGTCATTCTTTTTGCGGCCCAGGGCCCGACATCACTTTTAAACAGTATGATATGTTTATTTAAAAAAGAATAAGATCATTATCTAATAGTGTTTAAAGTCATCTCGAGCTCTGGAGCTGGGAGTTTAAGCACCATAAAACCATATGTTAAGTTTTTGCCCATTGTGCAAATGAAAAATTCTCCAAAAAAATCCCAGCCTATTATATATCTTCGTAGGGAATAAGCCCTGCACCAACCCAAAAGGCGGGGGGCGAAAGTCTCCCAAAAAATCCCAGGGTGTTATATCACGGTGTAGGGAATGACCCCTGCACCAACCCAAAGATAGAAAAGGATAAAAAAATTATGAGTATTTCCCTGTTTAACGATGATAAGAACACTTCGGCTGTTCAGACTATCCGCGAGACTATGAGTGTTTCGCTTGAGGATGGAACTCCGATGGTGTCGTTTGCTATGAACCGTGGTAAGGGTAGTGGAGCACAGGTTATGCCTGTTGCCGACTTCCGAGAGTATGTCGATACTCTGTCTGATTACTCCGATAACGGAATTGACGAGATTCCTACTGCTGACCTCTCCCCTTCGGAGACTGTTCGCTCCACTATCGGTATGGACGATGAAGGTGTTATCTCCTTCCGAGTCCGGTCTGGTAAGGGTGCGAAGCCTGCAAAGGTTTCTTCGGATGAGTTTGGCGAGGTTACGGAGTTGCTTCGCGGTACTCTTGATGCTGTTGAGTCGGCTGCAAGCCGCCTCTCTGGTGCCGAGGCTGCCCCGGAATTGACCGAAGATGAGGAAGAGGGTGATGAGGATCACTCCGACTATGATGACGCGATTGACGATGAGTAATTAGAGAGGTAATGCAAATGACAGCGGAGTTTCTTGATTGAATACTTGAAGCTGTAAAGCAGAATCCCCACCCGGTTTAACTGCCGGGTGGGGATTCCTTTGTTTAATATGTCAAATTTTTGCCCAGTTAGGATGAAGAAGATTTGGGCCAGCGCTCGGAGGAGATAAGGTTAGCAATATCGTTCAAATAAGTCTGGAGGTTAGCGTTTTGGGCATCGTCGGTCGAACCGGAAGGGGAACGACCCATAGTCACATTACTCTCTATGAGATCTACTGCCAAGGCCATTAGGCCAGACAAACCCAGTACGGCATTTATTTTTTTTGCATCGAGGTGAGAGGCTTGTTTAGTCCAAGCAGAAAGAGTGTTAGTGATGGAGTTCTGGCCGTCAGTCGCCGCTCCGGCCTTCTTTATTAATCTATAATTTCTAGTTCCTGCAATCTTTTTCATGATGAAATACCTCTCTTGATTATTAATCAATTATTAATAGACTTGTAAAGTTTTTGCCCGAGACAATTAGCGCTGGAGGAATTCCTCCATGGCTTCCTCTCTAATCTCATCGAATACGGGCCACACTTTTTGCTTCTCAATGAAAACTATATAGCCACAATAGTATCCATTATGTTCTGTTCTCAACTCAAAGTCTAAATCCCCGGCATGAGTTTGAATAGAAATAAATTCTGTATCAATAACATCACCGAAAGATCCGTTGGACTGCTGGTCAATCGCTTCTTTAGCAACTCGGACGACGCGCTGGCCTATAATGGCCTTCACATCTTCGTCTGCGGGCGGAAGAATATATGCGTGCGCGCAGCAATCTCCTTCCGTGGCAAAGTAATAACGATACTCATCGGTGGTAATATGAAGACGCATACCATTTTCAGATAATTCAAACTTCCGAATGATTTGGTTTACAAGTCGGTCCATTACATGTGCCCCCAATAACCTTTGCCTGCATCTTCTTCTGATATAATCCTTACGTCTGTATTGTCATGCCAGCATTGGCAATCTTCATCATACTTCGGGCCGGACACCCTCTGGATTAGAACTCCATCGCTCCTAACCCCAAGGCTAAAGTAATGGGTAGCGTTGTGCCCAACGTCAAACCATTCAACATTATCTCCCGAGAAACTATCCTTAAAAGAATATGGAACTCCATCATCATCTTTCGTGCAGGCGATGAGCCACTCCCTAATGTTCGGAGCACACAAAGCAAGAGCAGCGGTTGTGGCCGCTGCTCTATCTGATAGATACTTTGTTTCAAAGTCTTTCATCTTGGTCATCATCGTCCTCCTTTGAAGGGTTAACGTCACGAAAGAATTCTCTATAAAAAGTTCTTCTTTGATTATTCTTTTTAGAATTTCAAAGGAAAATTTCTTTTTACTATCTTGAGGCTTATCCATCTACCATTCTATTGGATCATTAGCGAGAAACCTCTCGGGCTTAGGTTCTTTTTCGAGACTTTCAAGTCTCTTTGATTCTTCTGACCGCTCAAAGAGTAGGCAGCTACTTTCACATGGGCCAAGGTCAATGCCTTCCGAGCACGTGTATGTGGACGCAGGCAAATCCTCTCCCATCACGAAGGCTCCGTGCTTGCAATCCATACATAGCTGCGAACTCGGCCAGTAATTAAATCTATAGACTTCTCTATCAATCCCGTCTGACATTCCTTTCTCCTCTTGTACTATCGTAGATAACGTCCTGGGATTTTTTTAGGAAATCCGCACGAGTTTCATTGATAATTTTAATACGCCATAGCTGGAATTGGTTATAGGTTTGGCCGCCTATAACCAATTCCAGCTCTTCGTCAGTCAGCATCCTTCTTCCTTCCTACGAAGGTGGCTAAACTTTCCCAGAAGTCTACCCTTTCTTTGGCAGCCTTCCCAGGTGACACACCCACGCACGCGTAGCATGGATCAATCTCTCCGCACAACTCGCAAGCCCCATGCCCAGGATAAATTTCATTTTCATTCTTTATCTTCATGCGTCATCTCTGCGATTGTCTACGCGCACGCGCACCAATTGATCGAGAGAGTTCGAGATGGCAAACAACGGCACAGTTACCGCAATTATTCCAAAACAAGCTACTACATAAAAAAGCAATTCCATTATTAACTCCTATAGTTTATTCATAATCTCTGACGGCAATTCCCACAGGAAACCTGGGGAGGCCATCATCCGTTAATTCCTGATACCTTACCGTAAGGTATCTTCCAATATAATCATTCAGGTTCTTGAACACGTGCGCACGCTCTTCGTGAGTCCCGCGTGGGCGAACATCAAATTCAAGCCCATCTGAGGTCACACACTTATAAACTACAAGTCCAGCTTCTCTGCCGGAGCCGTCTTTGCCACCGATGATTTCAAACTCATCATCAAGAAATCTTTTTACTTTTTGCAAGTCATATGAGCGGTGCTTATATTTGTATGGACTATTTTGATTACGAACCATCATACCTTCATAGCCATCTTTGATAAACATTGATTCAAATACATCAAACTCTTCTTGATGCTCAATATCATAGGTTCTTACAAAGATAATATTTTTATATTTTGCACTCCAGTTGTTACAATAAACGGGATACTCTATTACTTGCACTCCTCGTTTGGGAACCCTATCTTCAAATGCAAGAGTGGGATGGGGAGAGTCATAAATATGATACTCAAGAAGGTCTGTGTCATCTCTCTTCTTCTTTACAGCAGCGATAATCCTCTGGAACGTCCATCCGTGTACATATAGTTCTCCGTCCGTACACTGTCCATCCTTCAACATCAGGCAAAGCTGTGCATTAATTTTATCTGGAATATCAATAATCTTTCCCTTGCGCGACCACATGGTTACAACTCCATGCTCTTTACGCGCAAGCATACGCACACCATCCAGCTTGGGCTGAACCCAGCAAGGGAATGTAATCTTTGCGCTATGCTTGTCGTATCTGTGCGCGAGCATGGGCAGGAATAGCCCGTCAGAGGTAGAGGGAATCTTCTCCTTATCTTCTACATATCCTGAATCTTTTTTACGGAGATGTGCAGATTGAGCCTCAGACAGTGCTTGCTCGTAGGGAGTTGTTTCGTTAGCTCTACCGATGTTTTTGCCCTCTCCAACATAGCGTTGGTCAAGTTGCTTTTTGCCATCTTCGTAACCGTGTTCAGTTTCGACGTAGCAGGTTCCATCAGCCATTTGGAGTACCGAGATATTCCATTCTTTAATTTTTCCATTTGTAGATTTACCATATAGTGTAGATAGGTTCATTTCTTCAACTCCAATTCAATAATATCAAAATATTCCAGCCCCCCAGTTACATCATCCCAGTGCTGGAGCATTTCCTCTGGGGACTTTCCGTGCCAATAGTCATCTTCATCCACAACAAAATCGCTCATAAAATCTGAAACAATATTGAGAAACCATCCTTGCGCTCCTTCAAATGTTGTATGTATAGAGAAATCATCCCCATGCTTATGGCTGTACTTGGCGAGATACAGTGTGCCCCTTACAGTAAATACTTTCTCCGCCATTTTGTACCTCAGTTATTATCAATAAAAATTTGCCCGCTTACTTGCGCGAGCGCATGTTCCAAGTCACGCTCACTATGGGGCATGTGACTTCCGGGCAC
>NZAS01000227.1 GCA_002686195.1 Candidatus Pacearchaeota archaeon
AGCTACTTTAGATGAAGCACCAAAGAAAATAGAACAAGTAGTTGGTGTTTATGTTGGTAGATTTCAACCATTTCATGCTGGTCATTTTAACACTTATAATGAAATGGTTAAAGAATTTGGTAAGTCCAATGTTTTCATAGCTACATCTAATGTAAGTGGTGGTGACAGACATCCATTCAATTTTAAAGAGAAACAAAAAATTATTAGTAAAATGTATGGTATAAAGAAGAGTTCTATTGTTCAAGAAAAAAATGTTTATTCACCAGTTAATATTCTATCCAAGTTTGATTCAGAAAGTACTGCATTAGCCGTAGGCGTTGGTCAAAAAGATGGTAGTAGACTTGGTGGCAAGTATTATAAGAAATTTACTGGAAAAAATATGAAGGGTTTTGAGGATGAGGGCTATATTTATATAGTACCAACGTTTAAGTTAAAAGTTGGTGGTACTAATATAAGTGGAACGACAGTTAGGAAGTTATTGGGTTCGCCTGATATAGATGAAAATAAAAAGAAGAAGTTATTTAAGGTTATTTTTGGTAAGTTTGATAGTTCAATGTATGATTTTATAACTAATAGAATAATGTTCGACCATAAAGAACCGAAAGGTATACTTTTGACTAAAGAAATTGTAACTAATTTTTGTGTTGAAAATGATGTACAAAAAATGATACAAGAGTCTTCTACAATTAAGACTACTAATTTGAAGGGAGGTAAAGTGGAAGGTGGTGGAGCTCCAGATGATGGGCCAGGAACATTTTATAGAAGTTTTTCAGACTATTATAGAGTATCTAAAGATGCAGTACCTTGGTTTATGCAAAAAACTGGTTGGTCTGTTGTTGAATTTATGATAAAAGATAAAGAACCAGAAGTTTTAGACCCGGATATTGATTTTACTATGATTGAAGACCCAGTATCTAATGTTACATTTGGACGAGTTGGTTCTATACCAGGTAGTAAACACGCCTCAAGGGATTATTTACAAAGGTTAACAAGTATATCAGAAAGACTTGGTTGGGAAATACTTAAATGGATGCATCAAGATGGTAAAGGAGTTGAGATATCACAAAAACCAACAGAAGAATATGGTAAAGGTAAAACCGCATGGTCTGTTAAAGGAACTAAAGGTAAAAAAGCTAAATTAAAAGAAAGAATTGATATTGTAGATGATGTAAAAAGGTTAATGACAGAAGGTGGAGCGTATGGACATTTATCACATCCATTTGATGATAATAACTTAACATTCAGAGACTTTAAAACAATGATTGTTAATACACTACAAGGTAACCTTAGTAAAGAAAAACCAGCTACAGAAAAGACAGATGGTCAGAATATAATGATAAGTTGGAGAAATGGTAAACTTATAGCGGCTAGAAACAAAGGTCATTTGATGAATAAAGGTGCTAGTGCATTAACTACGGCGGGTATTAGTAAAATGTTTGCAGGTAGAGGTGATTTGCACAAAGCTTTTGCAGGAGCTATGAGAGATTTAGAAGATGCTATAGGTGCTCTTAGTGATAAACAAATAGATAAGATTTTTAAAGAGGGTGAACAATTTATGTCTTTGGAAATTATCTATCCAAAAACAGCAAATGTGATTCCATATGAAAAATCATTATTGATATTTCATGGTGTACTTCAATATGATGATAAAGGAAATGCAATAGGTGACTATTCTCAATTTGCAAGAATGTTAACTGGTATGATTAAACAAGTTAACAAGGATGTACAAACTCAATATAAAATAGAATATCCACCAGTTGTAGAATTACCAAAAGTAAAGGACTTTTCAAATCGTAAAAAATTCTATCTTGGTAAATTAAACACTTTACAGAAAAAATATAAGTTAAAACCTAATAATACATTGGGCGACTACCATCAAGCTTTTTGGACAGACTATATTAACAAAGCTTTAAAGAGAACTAAGACTAAATTACCAGAGAGTATGTTTATTAGATTAGTTAAAAGATGGGCATTTTTTGATAAGTCATATAAGATTCCACAAATTAAAAAGGATATGAAAAGTTTTCCAAAATTTTTAGATTGGGTTTTAACTACTGATAAAGAAGACCATAAAGCAAAATTTAAAGAAAATATCACACCTTGGGAAGAATTGTTTTTAGGACTTGGTACAGAAATAATGTTAAATATGACACAATTATTGACTGCTAATCCAGATACAGGAGCTCAAAAAATCAAAAAGGATATAGAAGATACTATAAAAGCGGTTCAAAGTAGTGGTGATTTAAATTTAATAAAAAAATTAGAAACTCAATTAAAAAAATTAAAATCAATAGGCGGATTTGGTGCTATAACTTCAACAGAAGGTATAACATTTACCTTTAATAATAAGTTATATAAATATACTGGTACTTTTGCACCAGTTAATCAAATCTTAGGTTTATTAAAATACATATAGGATAATTATGGCAGGATATAGTAAAGAGTCGGAAAGACAAAATAAAGCATTACAATCTATTATAGATGGTGATACTCCAGAAAGAAGAGTAATGGTTGGATATAATCCAGTAAAAGAAAAACATGGTGATATACAAAGTCATTTAACTGATGTAATGAAAGATGTTAGAATGCCTTGGTTTTGTCCAGAGTGTGATAAGACGATGAAGATAAAACTGGATGATAAAATGTGGAGATTGTTTGGACATTGTTTTGATTGTCAAGTAAAAATTGAAACTAAACTTCGTATTGAGGGAAAATATGAAGAATGGGCTAAAAAGAAAGTTTTGTTGAATCAACGTTCTTTTGTAACTGAACAATTAGAGAGTGTTGAAGAATGGAAAAATCAAGGAGATGTAACTTTTTATAATCAGGTTAATCCAGATGGTCATTCTGTAGAAAAGGAAACTTGGAGTACAGATAAAGAACAATTAGAAAAACTTGCAAAAGAGGCAACGGATAATTATACTGATTTATTAGAAAAAATTAATTTAGAATTATCAGAATTAGATAATGAAGGAGTAAAAGATGGCAGTAACATCAATAGCTGAGTTGAAAACTAAAATACAAACTCTTAGTGGTAATAAGAGGGAAAATTTACGTAATTCAACTTATTTGTCAACAATAGCAACAGAATTACAAACTGAAGTAGTACAGTTGGAAGCGTCAGGAAGTGATGCAGATTTAATTTCTCAAGCTAAAACATACTTGACTAAAATACAAACACAATATACGAGTTCAATATCATAAATGAGTAACTCAAAAGACTTAAAAAAGTTAATTAGGTCTGAGTATGTAAAATGTGCTAAAGACCCAGTATACTTTATGAAAAAGTATTGTATGATACAGCATCCAATAAAAGGTAAAATACCATTTCATCTCTGGGACTTTCAAGAAAAGACATTAAATGATTTTAAAGGTCATAAACTTAATGTAATTCTTAAAGCAAGACAATTGGGTATGTCTACTTTAACGGCAGGATACTCATTGTGGATGATGACATTTCACGAAGACAAAAATATTCTTGTTATAGCTACAAAACAAGATACAGCTAAAAATCTTGTAACTAAAGTTCGTGTAATGCATGCTAATTTACCAACATGGTTGAAACAAAGCTGTGTGGAAGATAATAAATTGTCATTAAGATATAGAAATGGTTCTCAAGTTAAAGCTGTAGCAAGTTCAGACGAAGCCGGTCGTTCAGAAGCATTATCATTACTTGTTCTTGATGAAGCCGCTTTTATTGATAACATTGATACAATATGGGCAGCGGCATCACAAACATTATCTACAGGTGGTCAATGTATTGCATTATCTACACCAAATGGTGTTGGTAATTGGTTTCATAAAACGTGGATAGAAGCGGAAGATGGTTTAAGTGGATGGAACTTTATAAAGTTACATTGGACAATACATCCAGAACGAGGTGAGGAATGGAGACAAAAACAAGATACTTTATTAGGGCCTTCATTAGCGGCACAAGAATGTGATTGTAGTTTTATAACATCTGGTCAAACAGTAATAGATGGTATGATTATAGAAGAATATAGAGAAACTCAAATTAAAGAACCAATAGAACGTAGAGGATTCGATTCAAATATGTGGATTTGGGAGTATCCAGATTATTCTAAAGATTATATTGTTAGTGCAGATGTTAGTAGAGGTGATGGTTCTGATTTTTCTGCGTTTCATGTACTTGATATTGAACAAATGAAACAAGTTGCCGAATATAGAGGTAAAATTGGAACTAAAGATTTTGGTAATATGTGTGTTAGTGTAGCTACAGAATATAATAAAGCTTTGTTGATTGTTGAAAATAATAATATTGGTTGGTCTGCTATACAAACTATAATAGATTCAGAATATCCAAATTTATTTTATACATCAAAAGATTTAACATATGTTGATACGGCTAGACAAATTACAAATAGATATCGAAGTGCTGATAGAAATATGGTGCCTGGATTTAGTATGACACAAAAGACAAGACCACTTGTTATTGCTAAATTAGATGAATATTTTAGAGAAAAATCGGTTAATATAAGTTCTCAGAGATTAATTGATGAGTTATTTGTATTTATATATAAGAATGGTAAAGCCACAGCTATGAGTGGTTATAATGATGACCTTGTTATGAGTTTAGCAATTGGTTTATGGGTCAGAGATACTGCATTAAGATTAAGAGCAGAAGGCATAGAATTAACAAAACGTTCATTAGATTATTTTCAATCACATCAAGCTATATATGATACAGATGTTGAAAACGAAAATGACTCTTGGAAAATGGATGTTGGTAAAGAAAAAGAAGATTTAACTTGGTTAATAAAATAATAAGAGGATAAAATGGCAGATACAAGTTTAAGAAGTAGATTAAAAAGACTATTTTCAACAAATGTGATTGTAAGGCATGCTGGTGGAAAGACTTTAAAAGTAGCTGACACAAATAGAGTACAAGCTATAAATAAAGATATCACCGATAGATTTACGAAATTATATACAAACATGACAAATATAGGGTATGGTACTAAAAATAGTATGTTTCAATCATCGCAACGAATTGGTCTGTTTCAAGATTATGAAACAATGGATGCAGACCCAATAATATCATCAGCTCTTGATATCTATGCAGATGAATCATCAATGCGGTCTGAGTATGGTCAAATATTAGAAATACATTCGGAAGATAATAATATTAATGATATTTTACAAAATTTATATTATGATATTATTAATATAGAGTTTAATTTATGGCCATGGATTCGTAATATGTGTAAGTATGGTGATTTCTTTTTACAACTTGACATTCATGAAAAATATGGAATTACAAATGTAGTACCATTATCTGCATATGATATTACCAGAGTTGAAGGAGAAGATGAAACTAATCCACATTATGTGAAATTTATTTTGGAAGGTGGACAAAGTTTACATACATATAAAGCTGGTAAAGTTGACAATGAATTTGAAAATTATGAGATAGCACATTTTAGACTTTTATCAGATAGTAATCTATTACCATATGGTAAGTCTATGGTTGAAGGTGCTCGTAAGGTTTGGAAACAATTGTCTCTTATGGAAGATGCTATGTTAATTCATAGAATTATGAGAGCACCAGAAAAAAGAATTTTTAAGATTGATATTGGTAATATACCACCAAATGAAGTTGATAATTATATGCAACGTATTATTAATAAGATGAAAAAAGCACCAGTTATAGATAAAGATACAGGCGATTATAATTTAAAATATAATATTCAGAATTTAACTGAAGATTTTTTCTTACCAGTACGTGGTGGAGATAGTGGAACTGAAATAACTGAAGCTCCTGGATTATCATATGAAACAGTAGATGACATTGATTATTTACGAAACAAATTATTAGCGGCATTAAAGATACCTAAAGCGTTTCTTGGTTATGAAGAAGAGTTGAATGCAAAAGCAACTTTAGCAGCAGAAGATGTTAGATTTGCTCGTACTATTGAAAGAATTCAAAGAATTGTTGTTAGTGAGTTAACAAAAATTGGTATTGTTCATTTATATTCACAAGGATATTGTGATGCAGACCTTGTTAATTTTAGTTTACAGTTGACAAATCCATCTATGATATATGAACAAGAAAAAATAGAGTTGTGGTCAAGTAAAATTGATTTAGCTGGAACTATGAAAGATAATAAAATATTATCAACGGAATTTGTGTATGATAAAATTTTTGGATTTTCAGACCAAGAAAAAGCAACTGTAAGACAACAACTTATTGATGACCAAAAACGACAATTTAGATATGAAGCTATTGAACAAGAAGGTACAGACCCAGCCGCGGAAGGTGGCCCTGGAGAGGATGAGTTTGGTGAAGATGATTTGGAATCGCCAACTGATGATGGTATGTATAGAACTGGAGATGAACTTGGACCAGAAGGTGGTTCACCAGAAGGTGGATGGAAAGGTGCAGGCAGACCAAAAAAACCAGCTAAATTTGGTAAGGATGGTTCGGCTAGAGGAAGAGACCCACTTGGAGTTGTTGATATGAAAAAAGGTGGTTCGTCATTAGCTTTAGCTCACTTTGAGAGGTTGAAAAAGTCAATGGGAAAGAAAGATTTACAATTATTACAAGAAACAAATTCTTTAGAAGAAGAGTATAAACGAGAAGTAAAAGATACTTTAGATAACGATAAATAAAGTTCTTCTATATTTATAATTGTATCATAGTACAAAAATTAATTGGAGTAACAAATGAGTTCACTTATAAAGCATTTAAAAATTAAAAATACTGGAATATTGTTTGAGTTGTTAACAAGACAAGTTACAGCTGATATTATGAAAGATGCAAAGAAATCTACGGCTGTCATGTTGATTAAGAAATATTTTAAAGAAAGTACAGAACTTGGTCAAGAATTACAACTTTATAATGTGTTAGCACACGAAAAATTTCCACACGAAAATCAAGCCGAAAGGTTAATTGATGCTGTTATTAAAACAAGAACTAAATTATCCAATAAGAAATTAAAACAAGAAAAATATAATCTTATTAAGGATATAAAAGATAATTATGTTATTAGTGAATTTTTTAGTTCACGTATTCCCAATTATAAACTCTTAGCGTCAGTATATAAAGTATTTGGATATACTACCGAAGGTCAAAAACATGACCCGACAGATGAAGTTAAAAGTAGATTTGCAATAGTTGAACATATTATTAGAAAAAAGATAGATAGTAGTATAAAAACAAATAGAATAATTGAAAAATATAAAAAACAAGATAAAGATATGAGATTATTATCTTATAGTATTTTAGTAGACAAGTTTAATACAAAGTATTCATCTTTAAATGAAGAACAACAAGTTTTACTTAAAAAATATATAGAGAATATTTCAAATACAAATTCTTTAAGAGAATTTATTAATAATGAAGTTAAAAGATTAACTAAAACGTTAAAATCAAATTTAAAAGAAGTTGATGACAAAGTTACTACTATAAAATTAAAGGAAGCTACACGATTAACTAAGAAGATGACAAATCATAAAATTGTTAAGGATAGCGATGTTGTTAATTTAATGAGATATTATGAGTTGGTTAAAGAAGTTAAAAATGTCATTTCAAAAAATTAAAGTTAAACAACTTAAAGAGTTGTTAAGACAAATAATAATTGATGTAATAAATGAAGCATCAGTTACTGGTAATATAGATGGGGGTGAAGGCCCCCCAAAAACACCATATTGGGTGAGTCAAAAGAAAAAGAAGAAAAAGTCTGGATATGGTGGTGGTCATAAGAAACCAACAGTTTTAGGATATATGTTGGCTATTGACCCAGAACTAAGAAAAGTTAATTGATTTTTGTGATACAATGGCTACGTCTTGGAAAAAAGATGGCCTACACTTTTTACATAGATTACGTAGTTTATCTAATTTAAAAAGTAGATGGGTTCTTGAAAATACTAAAGTTAGTGGTGAAGAGCCAAGTAAAGTTGAAACTTTACAATTTATTGATAAATGGATTAAAATACTGGACGATATGAGAACAGAAATTTTAAAAAGTAGGAGTTAATAGGTGAAACGATTTAAAATAAAAGAAATACATTCTTGGTTAAATCAACTACCAGAAAATAAATGGAGAAAAATTTATAAGGTAGATGCTAAAAGAGTAGCTTATTTTGTAAATCATGGTAGTAATGCAACATTACCTGTTACTTTGAGTAGAAAATTTGGAGATACTTCTTTTCTTAGAGAATTACAATTAGCTAAAAATTTTGTTTTACATAAAATTGATGAGAAAAGAAAATTGGAAGGAAAAAGTAATAACCCTATAACTGAAGATGTAGAAATGCATACCATTTCTGGAAATAAAAGGTTTATGACTAAAACGGCACTTCCAATATTAAAGAAACATGGTATTAAAAATGTTAAAGTAAATGATGTGGCTGGAGATTTTTTAGAAATAAGATTTTTAGTAGATATTAATAAACTTAAAGTTATTGATAAAGAATTAACACGAAAGAATAGAACAGCGTATGGTGGTATTGTTGAAACATTTAATAAAAAACTTTTAAAAGTAATATATGAAGAAATAATAAAACTTGATAGAAGAGGTATATTAAAAGAAAAATTATCTCAAGAAAGTAGAGAATTGCGTCTTTTTATTGATAATGATGCAAGACTTTATAAATCAAGATATATTCCAATACTTAAAAATTTGAGTAAGTTTAAGAAAAAGGGTAAATATAATTCTAAATTAGCTATAAAAGCTTTTATGTATTTAATTGATGATGGAGCTAAAGTATATGCTAAAGATTATGCCGACGGAGACGCAAGTATATTTTCAAAAAAGGATAGATTACAATTAGCTAAAGATTATGCTGAAGAATTTGAATCACAATATAATAATCAAGAATTTGATTTTATGAAGTAAGGAGTTAAAAAGATGTCAAAATCACTTTTAATAGATATTTTACCTTTCGAGGTAACATCTCGCCAAATAAACGAATCTATATCAGATAATAATGGTAGATTAGTAGTTAGTGGTGTGTTGCAACGAGCTAATTCTAAAAATCAAAATGGTCGTATTTATCCAAAAGAAGTTTTAATACGAGAAGCTAAAAAATATAGTAAAGAATTTATTAAACAACGTAGAGCACTTGGTGAATTAGACCATCCAGAGTCTTCGGTTGTTAATTTAAGAAATACATCACATAATGTTAAAGATATGTGGTGGGAAGGTGATAATTTACTTGGAAAAGTAGAAGTATTATCAACACCAACAGGTAATATTTTAAAAGAGTTATTTAAATCTGGTATAAAACTTGGTATTTCTTCACGTGGGCTTGGTTCTGTTGAATCAGCAAAAGATGATGATACACAAGAAGTACAAAAAGATTTTGAATTGATTGCATTTGACTTTGTTTCTAATCCATCTACACATGGAGCATTTATGCATCCAATGAATGAAGGTGTTGATAAAGAAAATACACGTAATGATGGAACTACTTGTGATAAATGGTGTAGAACCGAAGCAATAATTTCAGATATATTAACTGGAATATAGTATGAATCACTCTATGTGGAAAAAGTGGAGAAAGTTTAGACTTGAAGCTTTAAACGAAGGTGATAAAGACCCAACACTTGAAGGTGTAATAGCTGGTATGACTGGTGCAGCAATGAATCTGATTCCTACTCTTACTAATATGACAAAATATATTGATTTCATTATGAAACCAAATGACCCTAAAAAAAGTCCAGAAGAAAATGATTTAAATAAATTAACTGTTCGTAATGCACTTGAAGATTTAGATGAAAATGCTAAATTGTTAATAAAAAATTATAAATTCATAACGAAATATATTAAAGATGAATATGGATTTACTATGCACGCCAATGATGATAGTGATGAAGACAAAAAAAAAGATGAAGATTTAACAGAAGCTGGACAATGGGTTATAAGAATTAAAAAGGGTAAAAGAGTAAAAAAATTAGAATGTCCACCAGGATTTAAAGTAGATAGTGGCGGAAAACGTTGTAGAAAACAGACTGCTAAAGATATAAAAACTGGAAAAAAGGCCGCTAGAAAACGAATGAAAAAAATGAGGTCTAAAATGGGTAAGATTCAGAAGAAAAGAGCCAAATCTTTGAAAAAAAGAGCGAGTATGAATATTTAATATGAAAGATTTTATAAAAATTGAAAAACAGACTATTAAAAACATTGATAAAGGTATTGGTGATACAATTTCTCGTGCTATAAAAACTATATCTCGCGGAACTATTAAAGAATGTAATGGATGTATTAAAAGAAAAGAAACTTTAAATAAAATTCTTCCTTATAATAGAGATTAGTTGTGATTAAGTTAAAAGATATAGTGGAAGAATCTGTAAACGAAGATTTCTGGGCTACACCAGCCCCATATAGCTCACAAGAAGCAAAATTACATTTAGATATGGATATTAAAAAAATGTCCAAACATTTAGGTAAAGCGTCACAACA
>NZAS01000228.1 GCA_002686195.1 Candidatus Pacearchaeota archaeon
AAGTCTCCCGCAGATATTGATATATGCTATACTCTTCCTAAAAATTTCAAAAGAAGGTTCGCTGGTGGAAGCAGCATTAAAGCTGCTATATATAATTATGAGACAAGCATAACGCCAAAAGAGTGGCAGAAAGACCTGGACGTTCTTGATTTAATACTGCCATCTAGCCAATTTTCCAAAAAAGTATTTTTAAAAAATGGGTGGCCAGAAGAAAAGATGCGCGTTATACCGCTAGGTATAAACCCGGACCTATTTATGGACGATAGAGTATGTAGGCTTAGCACAGACAAAAAATTTAGGTTTTTAAACATATCTATACCACATTACAGAAAAAATATAGGCCTGCTAGTTGACGCATACTATAGAGCTTTCTCTGAGAAAGATGATGTGTGCTTAGTAATTAAGACAAGCTTTGATAAGCCAAAATTTAAATTTGAGTGTGATGTAAAAAAAGAAATCATAAAAGTACAAAATAAATATAAAGACAGAGGCCTTCCTCAGGTTGAGATAATAGTTAAAAAATTCGTTAGTTTGACGCCGCTTTATAATGCATGTCATTCGTTAGTAAGCGCAACTTCGTCTGAGGGCTTTGGGCTGCCGCTATTAGAGGGTATGGCTGCGAATAAGGTTGTTATAGCGCCAAATTGCACTGGCCAATCTGATTTTATGAACAATGATAATTCTATACCGGTTAAGTTTTCTGAAATAAAAGCTGGAAATAAATATCAATATTGGCGGCCACACCCAAGTGCTACAACTTTTTTGCCGGACGTACAGTCTCTTGCTGATAATATGCTGTTTGTTTATAATAATTATAAAGAAACAAGAAATCGCCTTATTCCTGAGATGGAAAAAACATCCAAAATTTTTACTTGGGAAAATTCAGCGAAAAAAATAGCAGGGCTGTCATGAAAATTTTTAATTCTGGAATTAACACACACTGGGTTGGTAAAAATTTTCTTATTGATAAAAGCAAGATAATTCTAAGGTCGTTATCTCATATAGAGCATGAAGTTTCTATACCAAAAAGCGATAAAATAACCATAACTTTGATTGCCAAGAGAAGAACCGGGTCTGGCTTGACTGGCTTTAAAATTTTTAATAAAAAAATTGTTTTGCTTGATAAAATTCAAAAGGTTAAGAGCTCCGGCTTAATAGAGTATAAATTTGAGTTTAGCAACTCTTCTAATTTGTCTGATTTTATACTTAGATTATATAGACCAAAAAATTCATCCGGAACAATTGAAATAAGCAAGTTAACTATAGATTATCAATTCGACAAAGTTTCTGTTCCGGTTAGAAAACTTAATGATGATTTCAGCCCAGATCAACAAGAGCGTGAAAAGCCGGGTAATAATTTGTTTTTGAAATATAAGGATGGCAAATCTAAAGTAGCCTTCATCGTCCCTTATTCTATATATGGTGGGGCAGAGGTTTATATTAAAAATATAATAACTAAGCTAAACAAGAATATTTTTGACATATCTATTGTGTTTTTAAAAAATAATAAACTTTATTTTTTAATGGAAGATAAAAGAGTTGCTAAATATAATATAAAGTCAGATAATCATTTAGAGGTCCATCTTTCTTCTCAAAATTACGATCATATTATATATTATAATAGCCTTGGGCTTTATAATAAATTAATAAGCATGAAAAAGGATGATAAATTTTTTTCCAAATTACATGAAATATATCATAGCGACTTTTACTGGCCAGATTCGCTTTGTTTGATGAAAGATAGAAAATATATATCTAGCTTGTTCACGGTTTCCCCATTTTTATGTGAAAGTGTTGATATTCCTATCGGAGCTAGAAAGGTCCATGCTCCAGTTGGAATAGATATTGACAAATTTGGCAATAAAGATTTTCATTATTTTGAAAATAATTTTTTGAGAAAAGTGCCGGGTCTGGATAATACTTTTTTGGGTAAAACTAAAAAAAATATAGTCTCTGTATCTAGATTATCTAAAGAAAAGAATGTCGATTATATTTTAGACATAGCGGAGGCTTTGCATGACTTTAATTTTATTATAATAGGCGATGGTAATCAGATGAGCCGACTTGTAAAGAGAGCTTGTAGCTTTGATATAAAGAATGTATTTTTTGCAGGGTTTACAAAAGATATTTACAAGATCCTTCCGTTTTTTGATGCGTTTTTGCTAACATCTGCTTGCAAGGAGGGAACCCCGATCTCTATTTTAGAAGCTATGGCGTCTAAAGTTCCGGTATTCACTACAATGGTGGGAAACATAGACACGATTATTGTTAATGATGAAAATGGATTTTCATTAAACGGCAATCTTGCAAATGATTCTATAAAAATAAAGAAATTGCTAAAAGAAAGCCTTAAAAATAAGCTTTCTTTAGATAAAATAAAGAATAATGCGTTTGAGTTTGTTTCATCTAATCATAATTCCTTTGATATATGCAATATTTTTTCTGAAAATCTATTAGATGATTTTAATTCTGATTTTTTCATTCTAAATGATGAAGATAGAGGCAGGGTTTTGCCCGGGTATTATGTATGAGCAATAAAGCAGTTAGGTTTTTTGGTCCAGTTAGAAACCATACTGGTTATGGGAATGCAGTTGGTAACTTTGCCCTTGCTTTCTCAAAGTCCTCTATAGACACAAAGTTTTGTTTTTCAGAAAAAGATACGAAGAGTAACAAGGACTTAATTAGCAGATTAAAAGTATATAATGGCAGCTGCGGCATAGACTTTTATATACACCCCCCACCATGGGATAGGCATAAGAGTAGCAACTATAAAATAGGATATTTTTATTGGGAGGCGGATCGTCTTCCTAGCTTTTGGATTAAAAAAATAAATTCTGTTAATGAGCTCTGGGTTCCGTGCAATTTGGTAAGGAAGGCGTGCATATCTGCCGGGTTCAAAGGGCCGATAGAGGTTCTTCCAACTCCAATAGAGCAGTGGGAGTCGTCAGAGAGAGTGCTTATACCAAGCCCTCATGATGAGGGCTTGTGTATTAGTGATAATATTTTTAAATTTTATTCGATATTTCAATGGCACCATAGAAAGGGGCCGGATATTCTTTTGAAAACTTATTGGGATGAGTTTGGAATAAACGATAATGTTGTATTGATATTAAAAGTCAATCCACTTAGCAAGAGTTCTGTTAGTGCGATTAAAAATGATATTTACAATATAAAAAGAAGCATGAAGAGAAAATATTATGCACCAGTATATATTATTGACAATATAGTGTCAGTTGAGAAAATAAGAGCCATTCATGATTTATGTCATGCCTATGTATCCCCACATAGAGGAGAGGGGTGGGGGCTGCCAATTCATGACGCTATGTATTCTGGAAATAATGTAATTGTTACAAAATTTGGAGGAATAACTGAATTTTTATCAAATCGTAATTCAAATATCATAACACATCATATTGTTCCCGTAACAAATATGGATTGGTCTCCGTATATTTATAATAGATCTCAAAAATGGGCAAAGCCCAGTAAGATATCTTTATCTTCGCAAATGAGGGAGGTATATGATAAATATAATTCAAAGACAATGTGTCTAAAGAGAGAAAAAGCAAGAGAGCTTGCTTTATCCATGTCTATTGACTCTGTTTCTAAGAAAATAGAAAAGTTACTGAGGAGGGGCAGGAGTGTCTAAGGTTAGAAAGCTAAATATATGTGATTGGTATGTTCACCAGGGGCATCAATATGAGTTTTTTAAAACTGGTCATAAATTTCATTTATTTTCAACCGGCGGAGAACCCGCCAGGTGGAACAGGAACCACAGGCCTTTGAATAAAAATATTTTTTTGCAGAAAGAATCTTCGGCTGCTAGAAAAAATATGGATATTGTAATGGTCAGATCTCCGATAAATAAAGCTAGATATTCTAAATTTAGAGCTAGGGGGGCAAGAGGAGTGGCTGTGGTTCAAACAGTTGATCCATTTTCTATACCTCAGTGGGTTAAGCATGTAGTTTGGAATTCTTATGTGTCTATGAAAAATAATAGCAAGAGGTTCCCTGGAAAAAAACATTATTATATACCGCATGGATATGACCCTAGAGAGTTTTTTGATATGGGAAAAGAAAGAAATAAAAAAATACTAACTGTTGCGAATTCTTTTAAAAAAAGAAGAAAAATAATGGGGCTTGATCTGTGGAGCTATATAGAGAGCAACTTTGATGAATGTGATATTTTTGGACATGATAATGAAGATATAAAGAAGGGGATTAGAAGGGCGCACAGCCTTGAGGAGCTTTTGGATATATATAATACATATGGAATATATGTAAATACAACAATTAAGTCTGCTATGCCCAGATCCAGAGCTGAGGCTGCTATGTGCGGAATGCCAATTGTCTCTACAAATAATTATGATGTAAATATGTATTTTAAGCACAAAAAAAGCGCCATATTAACAAACAATAAAAGTGAAATGGTTAGGTGCATAAAGATGCTGTTAGAGTCCAAGCAGATGAGGGAGGACTATGGCGGTGCAGCCAGAGAAGTTGCTGTAAAAAACTTTGGAATAAAAGATTATTTAAATAGATGGGATAAAGTATTTAGAGATGTTATTGGATTATAGTAAATATGAAAAAAGTTTTGGCAATAACAGATTCTTATAGGTGGGCTACATACTTCCGTGCAAAAAATTTAGAAAAAAATTTAAAAAATTTTAATTTTTCTATAATTTCTTTTCATGACATAGAAGGCGTCAATTTTAATGACTTTGATATCGTCTATGTTCTTAACTGGCCCATCTATTCTTATGTTAGGAATAAGATAAAGAAGGGCAGGAACTACAGGCTTGTAACCGGCGTGTCAAGTCATGTGGGCAGGCCAAATGCGAACAAGATGAAGCCCTTTTTTAAAATTTTTGACAAGGTGGGTTTATCTAATAAAATTTTGTTTGATGAATTTAAAAAAGCTGGTATAAAAAATATATTGTATACGCCATTTGGAGTTGATCATAATATATTTAAAAAAATTACAAATCCTAATGATTATAAGTTTGTATTTGGGTGGGTTGGTAATAAGTCTAGGAGCGTAAAAAGGTATGCGGAAATAAAGAAGGCCTTCAAAGAGCTTGGGCCAAAATACAAGCTAATAACCGTTGGCCAAGACTCTAATTATTCTAGAGAGAAAATGGTTAATTTTTACAATTCAATCGGAACTATTATATGCTACAGCTCCTCTGAGGGAACTCCAAATCCAGTGCTGGAGGCGGCGATGTGCGGAAGGGCGGTAATATCTACAAAAGTTGGAAATGTTCCAGAGCTAATGAGGAGCATTAAATATTTTAAACCGGTGTCTTCTAAGAGATCTTTGCGTATTGCTATAAAAAATCATGCTAATAAGATCGATTTAAATGATGCCGGGTCAAAGGTTCGTAACTCTGCCTTAAGAAGTTGGACTTGGAAGTTTAGATCAAGAAGATTTGTAGAGCTTTTTAGGTAGGAATATGAGAATTTTAATATCAAGTACGCAATATCCGTATCATGGCGGAGCAGCAACAAATGCTTATGCAATTATAAAAGAGCTAAGAAGAAAGGGGCACACAGTATGCGGTTTGTTTTTTGAAAACGGAGGCGCAAATTGTGATCCTGATAAAATAGGCGGTATTTTAAAGTCCAAATCCAAATATAATAATAATGATTTAACAATAAAAATTTCAAGAATTTTAGGCGGCGATCCAGAGGTTGTTCTTGCCAAAAATTATGGCGCACCCGTTCATTGCAGAGACTTATATTCTAAGGTTAAGATAATATACTTGGTGTCCGGGTCTCCGATGATGATTCCGGCTTCGAAATCTAAAGTATCGGCTGTAAAATACCTTAGCTATAATGACTCTAAAATCAAAGAAGTTTGTGGAGGAAAAACTTATAATTCGGCAGAATTAGGAGCTATAAAGTGTAGCGATGCTATAATTTTAAACAGCCTTATATCAAGCAGGCTATTTAATAAAACATATTCTAATTATTTGGGCAGCAAGTTAGTATTTCCACCGCTAGATACCTCATACATATCTTCAGCTAAAGCGAGTCGTGGAAAAAGTTTTAGGTCTAGAAATATAGATGTAACGTTTGTATGTTCTAATTTTCATAGAGATGTTAAAAATGCAGGCTTTGCTAAAAAATTATTTTTACACAAGTCTATTGCTAAAAAAAGCAAGTTTGCCATTGGCGACGGTTACAGGGCCTTCGCTAACGTGCCCGGCCTGGTCTGTCGCGGCAAAATTAGACATACTGCAGTCATGAATTATCTTGCAAGATCCAGGGTTGTTATATGTCCGTCTTATTTTGATGCATCTCCAAATGTAATCAGGGAGGCTATTGATTCTGGATGCAATGTTCTTGTATCTAAAAATTGCGGATGGAGTGAAAATTATGGAGAAAGAAGTGTTTGCAGAGACGTTTATAGCGTAAGCGAGTGGGCTAGAAAATTATTATATCTTTGTAACGACAAAGTGACTTATTCGAATATTAGTTCAAAAAATAAAATTATAATGAATTTAGAAAATTATATTCTAAAAACAATAGTATCATAATTGAGCAAGTGAGATTAAGATGAAGAATGAAAAAGTAGATAATTTTATTAAAAACAGCAATATAAAAAGCATATATTATTTTCATGCAGATCATTTTGAGCCCACAAGTCTTGATAACAAGGAAATTATATCAGATAAGATTGTTGGTCAGTTCATAAAAGATATGAATGCATATAATCACTCCAAAAGAATGTCTTTATTTTATAGGCCTACATTTTCAATTTTATGTAATGATAAAAGAACCGGGCCAGGCTTTCACAGGGTTGAGAACGATTTTGTTAGTTTTCATAGAAGTAAAAACACGGAAGCTTCTCTAAATATTCTTTCTAGGTTGAAAAAAGAAACGGATCATGAGTTTCAATTACACGCTCATCACGAACACTTTACATTTAGTGATGATATGCCCAAAGAAACAAAGAGGGCTTATATAAATAACGATAATAATTATAAATCAGACAGAGACAGATTATCTTTATATATAAAATTATGCAAAGAGTTCATTTTGCCCTCCTAAAATAACAACGCCATAACCATGATCGTGTCATAGAAACAACTGTAAAAATTAAAGCGATCCCCAGGCTATCCAGAATCGTAGGGTGGAGCCC
>NZAS01000229.1 GCA_002686195.1 Candidatus Pacearchaeota archaeon
ACTTCTCCAACAAGCTTTGGCATATCAAGTCCCGCACAATCAATCTTTCCCTTTGTGAAATTATAATGATTGGTAAATCCTTCAAATGAACCGTCTTCGCACCCCTTGTGTGTTGTTGTGCAAAATGACCCATTATCATTTTTGGGATATTCCAAAGGTATCCCAAGACCCATATGTACTGCTTTCCACAAAGCTTTCAAAGCCTCTATTTGAACCGGATAAAACCACATAAAAGGCTTAAGAGTTTTTCCGTGTACTACGCCCTCATTCATCAAAGGCCTTTCTCCAAATCCATTTTTAACATACCAATCTTGATATTTTGGATAGTAAGCATTGCTGATCTCTATGCCTATGCTCTTTTTGTTTCCATGATATTTGCTACAATGCCATGCTCCATGCTGCGTATCCAAAAGTTGATATATTGTGCCATCATTATCCAAACAGAAGTGTACAGAAATACCCCTTTTGTTCAAAATGCTTGCACAAGACTCAGCAGACAAACATACATCCCAATGATTTACGAACATAGATGGTTGTCTATCTTCCTTGCCTGAATTATCATAATAATTTCCCGACTTTGCAGATAGCCCGTCTGGCTCATCCCACAAAACTACACGATCCCAATCAATGGGCAGAAAATTACCATTATGAACAATGAAATTAGTTTTGTTTCTAAGAGTGGACCTTTGGGTGGGCTTATAATTAGATATCTCAGCCTGTCTCTCTGTCCACTTTCGTCTATATGTCATCGGCCCGCACAGGCCATCAGCGGTTACTTTGTGGGCTCTTTGCCATTTCTTTATTTTGTTTACCAACTCTTCATCAAAGTATTCAGCGCCAAACCACGAAGGATTCCATCCAAGCTTTAAAGCGCTGGACTCATTGTAAAAATCCTTGTCTATGGCCATTACCGTCTCCTTCTTCTATCGATAATTGACCCCTTGCCTTTGGAGCCTTTTTGTAATTTGCTAAATCCAGATTTCTTCTTTCTTATCTTTCTGTTTATCTCCTCAGACACCGTATTAACACGATCTTCTCCAAGGTCTAAAGTCATAACCATATCTCTGTTTTTCTCTTTTTCTGACGCAATAGCAGATTGCTGCAAACTTTCCTTCTTTAAGTTTTCGATTCTATCCCTAGGAAGACCCAAGCCTGCAAACCAACTATATATTTTTACAGAATCTGAATCTGAATCCACACTATATACGCCCTGAAAAACTGTAGCTCCATTTGTTTGTTCCGATATCATATGAAAACAATAATTTATATTTATAGCAGGAATTTTTTCAAGAACCTCTTCTGATCCTGTAATTATAACCCCTCCAGACCTTGTTTGCCCAAGGTCAAACCCTGACGCCAACATGTTTGACCCCAAACTGTCAATGACAGCTTCCGCCAGTGCTGTTTCCTCCATATAGTCAGAAACCTCCATAACTCCATAAGTCGAACAATCACCACAGGATATGATCTTTCCAAAATCGCTAGGATCCAAAGATGTAAAGTTGGAAGGTTGCGCCGTAAACGTATTAAACACATGAAGCGGCTCAACAATTGCGTTATTTGCTGTTTGCCAAAACTTAGATTGACTCAAGTTCGCATAAATTTGTTCAATTCTCGCATTATCAACAACAATGAGATTAGAAACAACATTATCCGCTGTTAATCTTGCTAATCTTGACAATGTTTCAATAGAATTCTTTTTAGACTGAGCATCCTCTGTGGCCTTTGGCAGCACATATATAACCCCCACTGGAGTTCCTGTTTCAAAAAGCATTGGAACCAAAGTATCTATAGAACTTGATCCGGTTCCGCCTCCACCAGATATGGCCAAATATACCATGTGGTTTCCATCCATAACCCTTTCAAGGGCTGGGCTTATTATGTCCGTATTATCTGCAAATATTTCTCGGCCTAAATCCAGATCCTTTCCTGTGCCTCCAAGACTTCCTTCTAATAAAAGCTTTTGACTGGGCGGTACATCAATAAATTCAAGATCTTGTGCTGATGTATTAATCACAACTGCATCATATCCTTTTTTATGAAAAACCTCCGCTATTCTAGATCCAGCCTGACCGACTCCGACGATGGCCAACTCAATGCTTACAGACCTCTTGCTTACAATTTCTGGCATTTCTTCCTCCTTCTTCTTTTGCATCTTAGCCTTCAGTTGGCCAAGAACATCATTATCAACATTGTCTGAATCTAATTTCTCCAACACAATGTCTTCTGAGGAGTCTTCGCCTTCAAATGCCGACATTAATGCTTCATTCTCTTCTTTCACTTTTTCTTGAGATTTAACCTTTTTCTTTATCTCAATCTCTTTTGCATTGTTTTTGCTCATATTAAAGTCCTTATAATATCTGTTTATTTGTTCCAAAATTTTTCGCTTACTAGTTACGGCGAATGGTACAGGTGTTTCATTTTTATTATACGAAATTACTTCACAAAGATATTCCGTATGTTTATTCATGGGGTCTGCATCAACTGTGATTATATCACAATTCATTGCCTTTGCTTCATAAAAGCTTAACCCCAAACCCTCTCTTGTAGAGGGTATAATCACACAGTGTGACCTGTCATATAATGAAACTATTTCTCCTCTACTCAGAACATCATTTATTAGTATGATATTCTTGCATTTTGTCGCAACACGACTCTCTTCTTTGTTTAATCTTCCGCTAACTAACAATTTTGCATTAGATTCTGATGCTTTTGAAAAGTCAGAAAAAGCTTCTAAAGTTTGAAGAGTATTTTTTTGACTAAATCCAGGATTCAAAGTCCCTGGATGGTAAAAGCAAAGCTCATTTGCATCTTTACTTTTCCCACTAGGCGTAAAAGCCTCTCTATCTACATAATCCCAAGATACTCTTTTCCTATTTCTATATTTTTCAAAAACCTTATAAGATGTATCTGTAAGACACCATACTTCATCAAATATACTATATGAATTATTTTTTATATATCTTCCATTTGACCATTCCGGCATTGGAACGTCAATAATTTTGACACCAGTCTTTCTCTTTATGTTTGAAGCCCATTGCCCTTTCATCATGAAGGTTTCAAATGAAATTATAATATCTATGTTATACTTTCTGACAATATTAAGAATTTGCGGCTCAGCTTTCCTTGAGCTTGATAATGGTATATGAAAAATGTTTGATAACAAATTTTCATCATATGGCTCAGGATAATATCTTTGGAAAACGCCACTGCTCTCTCTTCTTTTATATTTTGACTTTGGAATATAAAAAACTTCATTATTCTTACTAAGAACATCCCCAAGGGACTTGGCCAAATACCAAAGTCCAGATTCTGAAAGATAGCTTTTTATTAAAATTCTTTTATTCTTAAATCTATTTATCATTTACTCTTTTAACTCCAAATGGAACCCTGTACCATAGTCGTTCATGCATATAATATAAAATCATCTTGGTTATCACCTCTGCCCCGCCGATTGCGGCTCCTACTCTAAAGCTTCCAGATATTATCCATCCTAAAAACAATGTATCTAAAGTTCCAATCATTCTCCATGTAATTGCCTTAAAAAGATGTCTCTTTTTATCAAGCTGAGTTTTTTCCATCGGACATTCTTTTCAAGGAGGCTTTCTTTATTTCGTTTATATTATTTATATGATCTTTTTGAACATCTTCTCTTTGAGTTAATGAATCTCCTTTTGGAATCACAGAGTAATAATACAAAATTTCGTGAATATATTCTATAGGATATTTTTCAGCTATTCGAACCCACATGTCGTAATCTTCTGATATAAAATATTTTTCATTAAATAAACCAACATCTTCTAATACTTGTCTCTTAAAAGTTGTAGACCCTGAGGCTACAAGGTTTTGCCTCATTAGAACATTATGATTTATTTTTACTGTTTTTTTGTAAAAGGGTCTCATTAAACGAGTTCTGTTTACTAAAATTTGATAATTTCCACAAGTCATACCAATATCTTGCGACCTTTTAAACGCCTCTACAGACACCCTGAGCTTTCTTGAGTGCAGTATATCATCTGCGTCTAAAAGGCTTATTAGATCGCCGCCGGTGGCCTGTATGCCCACGTTCCTTGACGCTCCTGGCCCAAGGTTCTCTTCGTTTCTTATATAATTAACAGAAGGAAACTTTTTAAGCATTTTCTTTATATCTTCGGATGAATTATCGTCAATAACCGTAATTGTATAATTCTTATACTCTTGAGATAAACAACTTTTTATTGCATCAACAAGATAAGATCCAGGATTATAAGCAGGTATGATAATATCAACTAACATTATTCAAAATCCTAAAGTATTGATCTGCAATTAGCTTTGGATCAAACTTATTCAGCATATAATCTCTAGCACCTTTTGACAAATCAGTTCTAAACTTATTATTCTCCATTATTTCCGTTATAGCCTCACAATATGAGTCTATATCTTTGTTTGTAATGATTCCAGTTTTATAATTTTCACCATGTTGATAAATCTTTGGATGCGTAACAGAGGGAACTCCTGCCGCCCACTGTTCCATAAGGGCCATCCCTTTTGTTTCGCTTAAAGAGGTGCTTATATAAAGATAAGCTTTTTTTGCATCATCAATATGATCATTATATTTATATTTTTTCCCATCTCCCATAAACATAAATTCATATTGACTCAATCTATCCTTTATCTCTTTAGCAAACCCGATATCTTTTACCATATGACTTGAGTTTCCTTTCCATAAAATATATTTTCCATATTTATCCGGAGGAGACCACAGGTCAAGATCTGGGCCAACTATAAAGCTTTCTATTTCATCTGTCAATAAAACATGTTTGTTTGAAATAAGATATTTCAACCTATCATTAACTGTTAGAATTCTTTTATATTCTATATTCTTTAAAAAATATTTTTCTTTTTTAAAGTCAACTATATCAAGCAAATTGGGGCCTAGAATAACCGGTTTTCTATAAGTGTTTGCAAGCCTTATTATGGTCAAAAAAGTATTTATTAATCCACTCCAGCAATGAAATGCTCTGCAGCTTTTTATATCATTTAATAAATCTGTAGCATATCTTGTAGTTTTTATTTCAACACCTGGGATCTCTGAAGAAGATTCTATATGTGTATATATAGATAGCTTTATCTTTGGCAAATACTTTGAAATAAATTTTGCAAAATTATACAAAGACATGCCTGGACCATTGACAAACCCGTTTTTAGATATACCTATATTAAATGCTAAAATAACAATCTTCATAAAACTTCCTAGCGATATTTTACTATATTGCTTTGGAATTTTTATATTTTAAAGCTCGCCTTCCTCTTCTGTGTCCAAATCACCAGAAGGCTCAGAGGGAAGGCTGCCCGCCTGCACGTATTCAGCGTACTGGTCGACAATCTCCTTTCGCGCCCGCTCGCTGGGGTTCTTGACCGTGGTGTCGATCTGGCTGCCGCCTGTAACTTCTTTTAATATATTCAGTCTGTTGGTCCACATGTAATGCATTCTTTCAAGAAAGGTTTTCATTCTATTTTTCTTCAATACATCAAGATATCCAATCGGAGTCTTTATAAGCTTATCTACAGGATTTTCCTTTAATTTTTTATATTCTCTTGCAATATCAGATAACTCAATCATGTCATATACAGTCATACTCTCTACTTCTGGCTTCTCTAAAGATCTATCCTTAAAAACTTTTTGTATTTGATATATTATTTGTTCATAATGAGCTTGGCCTTCTTCTTTCGTAATCAAATAAAATGCACGATCATATGCGTATAATTCACCATAGCTTGGTACCAGCTTTACCTCCTGACCCTCCGGAAGCGGTGTATCTATCAGTCGTTCTTTGATATAATCTGGAATTCCATCAAGAATGTCCTGATAACTTGGAGCAGGACCGACCGGGCCCCTATTGGGATCTAAAGATAATCTTGGTGCAAAAATATGATTAAAATTTATTACAAGCAATCTCATCGCGCCATGTTTGATGCCAGTCCTTTCCGCTATACTCCTCAGTGTATCTTGCCCATCTTTAGAGGTCATTATTTGAGATTGAGCACGCGGAGGAACAAATAATACAAAATCTTTTTTTAATTTTTTATTTTTAGCATGATCAAAAATAGCGCTCATTGGCCGTGGATTTCCTGCAGCCATATCAGATACTGCTCTCAATACAGCGTGAGGAGTTATTGAAATATTTATATCTGAAATTATCGGCATTAAATTTATAGCAAATAATGGATATGGATCTACTTCTAGTTTTCTGGCTATCTCTTCAACGCTCTCTCCATTAGAATCAGAAACCGTATATTTCTCTCCATGTTTTTTATCGGGCGAAATTACATCTTTTACGTGAACCTCTTCATGCCTTAATACCTCAAGAAGATATGACCTAATTGATTTCGTAAAAAATTCTATTTCCTTTGGACGATTTCCAATAGATCTTCTGTACTCTGCTGAATTATTTTGAAAAAATTCCTCAATTCTAGATAACAATCCAGGATTTGGGTTAAACCCCAAAACAACGGTTCTGTCCCCATCTATTTCCATAGAAGCTCCCGTCATACCAGGCGGAAGAGAAGGGTTGTCAGAAAATTTTAATATATATGTCACTGATACGTCATCACCTTTGATGTTTTCTTTCTTTTTTTCCACCTTTGTCTCTAAATAATTAGTCATATATTGTTCTTTGCTATCTTTGAGTTGCTCCTCTAACTTGTTAACAGTTAAATCCTTATATTTTTCTGGATAAACTCTTTTAAATCTATCAACTATGTCCTGCAATTCTTTTCTTTCTTCTTTTTTAGATAAATTTTTTCTATATACACTTAATACCGAACCGTTTGCTAGCTGCTGCTCAGCGGTAGGATTTCGTATAATCGGCGGAATTTTAAAATCATCCAAAGAATACTGCCCGCCGAGGACTCCAAAAAGCTCAAACGGAGAAAAAGAAGGATAAGCAAGAAATCTGGCAGAAAGACCTGCCAACAGCTCATCTATTACCTGCTCCATTTCCGCTCTATTAATAGGCAGAGGCTTGCCTGCGGCAGTCTTTGCCATACCATAAAGGTGAAAGCCTTCTTTGTGAAGCCCTTTGGTAAATAGCCAAGATGATAGGTTTTCTATTTTGCTGATCATAATTGCACTTTTCTATTAGAAGATCAAATTAATAATAGATCACCTGCCATAGTCATCTTCCAGTCTAACAACGTCTTCAAGCTGTGTTGTGCTAACCTCAATTAATTCTACATCATTCTCCTCTGCCATAAACCTATGAGTATAAAATGGCGCTATATAAAATGTTTTTCCAGGCTCAAGCTTTATAACTTTTCTTTTTTCAGGCTTATCAACAAAGCCCTCTGTTTCTAAATATAGGGTGCCCGATTTGACAAGAATTGTTTCTTCTTTTTCTTCATGATATTGGAAGGATAATCTATGTCCAGCTTTAATGAACAATATCTTGCCCACATAGCCGTCTCCGGAACAACTTTTTGCCCATATTAACTCATGACCCCAAGGTTTCTCTATTCTCTCTGAAAATTCAAGCTCTTCCATAGCTCCTCCTACATTTTGCTATATCCAAGATATTTTAAAACGTCTGGAGCCTTGTCTAGCTCCGTATTTATTGCGTAGATATCTCGATTAGAAAGGTTTCTTATCTGCCTATCATTAAAATTGGTTATCTTAATTGGTACCGAGTTATGCTTATCTATTGCATGAGTTCCGGATACACTTACATCAAAACTTAAATCGTATAATTCTGGAATAAAATTAGTTATCATTTTTTTGACATAATCTGGTTTCGAGCAAAGCTTTTCATACCTAAACCAAATAACATTATTTAAATTTTCTATATTTTTAATCTGTTCTCTGGAAGACTCGACCCAATGTCTGGCTGACCTCTGAATGCCTCTCCCCCAACGCCTTCGCATTCCTTCTGCAATAGCATATGGGTTTCTAACCATAACTATAAAATATGGATCTTCAAATTGTTCCTCCATCATTCTTGCTCTTAAAACATTTGGTGGAGATTTTTCCACCAAGACCCTGCCCCTCTCTGCCCATTTTAAGGAAAGCATCCACTTGCTATTCCAGGCTTCTTTTATCTTTGGCCAATTATAATTTTCAATATTTTGAAATATATGCTTCTTCTCTGTCCATACAGCGCCAACATCATGTTCAAAAGGTCTCGGCATAAAGCCTCCAGCATTAACATGTCCTTCGGCAGATGTTGCAGAGTTTGGCTTTAACTTGCTTCTGGGCATTGCAACGGCGTTTTCGCAGTTAGCAAGACATTCGTGAATCATTGTAGATCCACCATTATTCATGCAAACAATAAAGAGATTTTTATTTAGCATAATAACCTCATCTCTTTGATAACTTTTTTTGTCATTTTAGGATAAATCTCTGATGACAAATCAATCAATTCTTTGTCAGAAAAAATCTTTCTAAATTTATCATTTTCCGCAAAACGTTGCCATCTATTCATTACGTCCATTTTTTGGGCTCTTCCATTCATAGTTCTAACATCAAAACTGCTTCCATGCCCATTAGCAGGGACATAGTTTAAATTTTTATCTGAAAATTTTAAATTCATATTTTGAGATATTTTTTTTCTATATGAAATATTTGAAAACCATTTGTTATAATTTATCTTTAATAAATCATCGCCCAAATAATTTGTATGACCAAGATACTCTTTGGCATACATCTTCCATAACTCAACGGCACCTTCGTCTATCCATGCGACTCCGCTGTTTCCGTTTGTATTTCTTGAGTCTGGAAGCGGTCTTTCACCTTCTTCTTCTCTTATCTTGTTTATTCTCAAAAACAACCTATATCTACTAGAAAACATATTAAAGGGATCTCTTATAATCAAAAGAGAACGAGATTTTTTAGGAGGAACTATTTCTAATATTGATTTATATTTCTTTCTTATACTTTTAATGTTGTTAATCGGTATATCTTCAACATTATAAATATATGTTTTTAATATAGATGAAATGTTTTTACCACCTATAACAACCCCTCTGTCTCTCAAGGATCTTTCGTCCCTATAACACAAAACATCATTTCTAAAATATATAGGATGATTAATTTGCGCAAAAAGCCAATATAGGACTGCATGATGACCTGAGCGCATCATAGAGCAGACCTCTAATTGATTATGTATTGCTTTTACTTTTGAGATCTTTGATGTCATTTTCATACATTTCTTTTAAAAGAGACTTCCAGCTATATTCCGGACGCCATCCAAGTTCATTCATTATTTTGCTTGGATTACCACACAAATAAGGAACATCTGATGGCCTCATGTATCTTTCATCAACCTGATAAACATCATCAAAGTCTAAGTCTGCAAGATCGCAAACATATTTAAACATTTCTTCTATAGTTGCTCCAGTTCCAGTTGCAACTACATAATCAGCAGGACTTTCTTGCTGCATCATCAAATGCATTGCTTTGCAATAATCTTTAGAATGCCCTTCGTCTCTAAAGGAGGATAGATTTCCCATCCTTACGCAGTCTTGTAAGCCTAACTTAACTCCGGCAATTCCCCTTGTAATCTTTCTTGTAGCAAAATCATAGCCTCTTCTCGGGCTGCTATGATTATGCAAGATTCCATTGCATGCAAAAACATTATATGCAACACGATAATTTCTTACTGCCCAATATGCAGCCAGTTTCGCAATAGCATATGGAGACCTTGGATTAAAGTAAGAGCTTTCATCATAACCCTCTTCCGGACACCCGACTCCTCCAAAAAGCTCAGATGTTGCTGCCTGATAAAATCTTGTATAAGGAGAAATTTGCCTTATTGATTCAAGCTGCCCTATAACAGCTCTCGCATCAACATCAAAAGTTGCCAAAGGTTCCCTGAAGGACTGTCCCACATGAGACATGGCCGCAAGGTTGTACCATTCGTGTGGACGGTGTTGGTGCAAGACCCTGGAGATAAGAGTGGTGTCCGATATGTCGCCCTCTATAAACCTAAAGTTATCATGTCCAAATAAATGATCTATATTTTTATATTTCTCATTTACTCCATGCCTCCTTGTTATCCCTATAACAAGGTATCCTTTTTCCAGCAAAAGCTCTGCCAAATATGAACCATCCTGGCCCGCGACTCCAGTTATAACAGCTATCAACATAATGTCTCCTTTCTATATTTTACCAACACATCATACTTTTCCACTATTTTTTTATAATTTTTCCAACCCCTACTGTATATAGGGAAAATCTTCTTTTGGAATTGGAACACCCAAAAAATCACACAAAGGTGGCCATCCATGACTTACATTAAAAATTAAAAAGTTATTAGGGTATTTTTTAAATTTGCGCTTCATGTTTTCTTTATATTCTCTTATGAAAGGGCCCTTATATTCTCTTTCGCGAATACTGTCCCCCCACTCATCTTCTTCTCTATCTGTAAAAATATAAAAATCATCAGTATTTATTTCAAAGCATTCTAATGCCTCAAGAATTTCATAAAAACCATTATTAACCCTATAAGAAGAGTCGCCAACTTTTTTAATAGTTGGCGATAAAACACAGAAATGAGAACCACTAAATCCTAATATTTGCAAAGCAGATCCCAAAGTTCTTGTTCCGGTTCTTGGTAGCCCTATACCATAAATCATTATATTGTCTATCCTTTTTATATTTTACTCGACTGTAACACTTTTCGCCAAATTTCTTGGGCGATCTATATGATGACCATTTTCTTTTGCCAAAAAATATGACAATAATTGACACGGAATCAAAAACAACAATGGATCAAGCAGCTTATTTGAGCAAGAAGGAATCTCTATAATATCATCTAAAACTTTTTTTGTTTCCTTAGAAACATCAGAATTAACAATCCCAATCACCTTTCCGCCTCTACTTTTTATTTCCCTTATATTGCTTAACATCTTTTCTTCCATTGGTCCGCTTGTTATTAACGCTAATGTTGGCACAGATTTATCAACAAGAGCAAGAGGGCCATGCTTTAATTCCGCTGCGGAATACCCCTCTGCATGAATATAACTTATTTCTTTAATTTTCAAAGCAGCCTCTTTAGCGACATGCTTCAAATAGCCTCTTCCGATGCATAGCATGTTATTATAATTTGCATACTTTTTTGCAATTCTTTGAATTTTATTATCTTCTGTCAAAATTGTATCGATTATATTTGGCAAAGAATGTAGTTCTGATATCAAAGATTCATATCTTAATATAGAAAGATCCTTTTTAGATCCAACCAATATAGCTAAGGCCAACATTGTTACTATTTGATTTGTAACAGATTTCGTAGAAGCAACACTAACCTCTTCTCCTGCACGAATATATACTCCAGCATCAACTATTCTTGATATAGTTGAATTTACAACGTTTATAACACCAAGGGTCGTCACACCATGGTTTTTGGCCATCTTTATGCACCCGATTGTATCAGCTGTCTCTCCTGATTGAGATATTGCTATTAAAACAGTTTTTTCATTCATAACTGGATTATAATATTTGAGCTCTCCAGCTGACATCGCCCTAACTCTTTTCCTTGCTATACTTTCCATTGCTTGAGCGCCAATGCATGCTGCATAATATGCTGACCCACATCCAGTATATATTATATCTTCTGCGTTTAATATAGCTTCTATATAACTTGATATGCCACTAAGCTTTATAAAGCCTTTATCAAGATTTACCCTACCACTTAAAGCGTTTCTAAGATATATAGGCTGTTCATATATTTCCTTTTCCAAAAAATGAGAAAAATCACCAATTTCATAATTCTTCTTCTTTATACTAGCTGTCTCAAATTTATGCTCTAAAGTATTCCCTTCTAAATTTTTAACTATAATATTTCCATCAGAATTTGCAATGACAAGCTTTCCATCATCTATTGTCATAACTTCTTTGGTAGACAACGGTAAAGAATTTGTATCAGAAGATATACATATACTGCCAGAGTCGCTTCTTCCAAGGCAAACCGGAGACCCAAGTCTGGCCACATTTATTTGATTAGGATGATCTATATGAACAAATGCCATTGCATAAGCGCCCCGGATATGATTCATGGCAGCTATAGTTGCATCTACAATATCTAGATTTTTCATATAATGCTGAATAAGATTTGGGATTAATTCTGTATCAGTATCTGAATAAAAAGAAAATCCATTCTTTTTTAAAAATTTATTTATTTCGCAATAATTTTCTATTATTCCATTATGAACTAAAGCTATTTTTTTATCATTAGAAAAATGTGGATGAGCATTCAAAACGCTTGGCTCGCCATGCGTTGCCCATCTGTTGTGACCTATTGACAAATTAGACTTAATATCTAAATCCAACAATTCTTCCGGATGCCCAAGGCACTTGTTCTCCTCAAACTTATTATTTACAATAGAAGCAATTCCTGCCGAATCATATCCCCTATAGGCCAATCTTTCAAGCCCCAGCTTTACCTCTTGATGAGAATTGTCGCCTCCTATATAACCAAATATACCACACATATTTTTATACCCTCAGTATATTAAGTTTATATTAATTGTTTAAATACCACTCCAAAGTTGATTTTAAGCCTTCTTCGTACGAAACCAATGGTCTATATTTTAATACATTACAAATCTTTGATATATCTGCCTGAGAATGCTTAACATCTCCTAGCCTTTCCTCTTTGTACATAGGACTATTAGTCCCCAAGGAATTACAAATAGAGTTTATAGTGATTCGGCCTCCACAGCCTATGTTAAATATTTCTCCAAAAAAATCTGCCTTATGAGTAGCCGCCAAAATATTTGCAGAAACAACATTTTTGACAAAACAAAAATCCCTTGATTGTTCTCCATCTCCATATATTATTGGATTTGTATTATTTTTCATATTATTACAAAAGGCTGATATAACAGCGGCATAAGCAGAGTCAGCTCTTTGTCTTGGTCCAAAAACATTAAAATATCTCAAACAAACTGTATCTAAATTATAAATATTTGAAAATAACCTACAGTACTCTTCTCCTATTTTCTTTTGCAGCGCATATGGAGACTTTGGGTCTAATGAATCAACCTCTTTAATAGGCAACTCTTCTGCTCCGCCATAAACCGATGACGAAGATGAAAAAATAACTCTTTTTACATTATGTTTTTGAGCCACATCTAATATATTTACTGTTCCTTCGAC
>NZAS01000230.1 GCA_002686195.1 Candidatus Pacearchaeota archaeon
TATCCCATGAATTCCGGAGCGGTGTAAAATTACATTTAATATTTGACGGCCAACCAGACCCAACAAAGCATCTTACTTTGCAGCCAGTAACAGAAGGACAAACAGGCGAAGACAAAATCTATCTAAACAAGAAGGATATCGGATCAATAATAAAAAAAATGCTCTACAAATATAAACCTGGTATAAAGAACGAAGTTTTCCCAGGATATTGGATTGAAAAACAATCCTTATTACAAGTCCTCAAATCTTTGTCTGCACAAAATCAAATATATGTCCTAGACCCAAAAGGAGAAGATATTAGAAATATAAAAATAGCCAAAAATCCAGTATTCCTATTAGGAGACCACCAAGGCCTTCCCTCCCTAAAAAAAGAACTCAAAAAACTAAAAACAATCCCTGTCTCAATCGGAAAACGCACATATTTCGCCTCTCAAACCATCTCCATAATCAACAATGAACTCGACCGCTTAGAAGATTCTGGAAATCTATAATCAATTACACAAATAGTTATAAACCTCCTAGTTATTAAAGAAAAATGGCAAAAGGAGCATCTATCAAATTCAAATCATATGAACAAACAATTCCCCAAATCCTAGAAGTTTTAAATCTCTCCTCAGAACTAAAAAAATACGACAAAATCATCTTAAAACCATTCCTCTCTCCAGAAAAAGAACTCTCAACTCCATCAGATCTAACAGAACAAGTCCTAAAATTCGTCTTAGAAAACAAAAACCCTGTTTCAGAAGTTTTCATGGCAGAAGGCGCTGACGGCGTAGAAACAGAAGAACTTTTCAATCACTTGGGCTACAAAGACATCGCAGAAAAATATTCAATACCTTTCATAGATTTAAACCAAACAGAAACTGAAATCGTAGAACACCCAGACTTTACAAAATTCGAGACAATCCACTACCCAAAAATCTTAAGAGAAAGCTTTGTAATCTCCTTAGCAAAATTAATGCCAGATCCTGAGATTGCTCTTTCAGGTTCTCTATCAAACATGCTTGGAGCATTCCCCTCCTCAAAATATTCTGGCTTTTTCTCCTCAACAAAAAACAAAATAAGAAAATGGCCCCTAAGATATGCAATCCATGACATTGTAACTTGCAAAATGCCAAACTTCGCTCTTTTAGACAACTCAGAACAAGGCACAATTTTAGCAGGCCTTCCTCTTGAAATTGACAAACAAGCTTCCCGGATTTTACAAACCGACCCAAACGAAGTAACTTATCTAAAACTCATAGAATCCTCATTCTTAAAACAAGAAGAAATCGAGAAAAAGCGCCAACAAGCTAGGATATCCTCAGAAATAATCCAAAAAGAATAAATATCTCTTTAATCTAAAATACACATGAAAAAGTCCACAAGATTAAAAATCACAGGTTCTGTCCAAGGCGTTTTCTTTAGACAATTCATAAAAGATAATGCAGAAAAAAATAACATAAAAGGTTATGTCAGAAACTTAGAAGACAGCTCCGTAGAAGTCTTCCTCGAAGGCGAACAAGAATCCGTAGAAGCAATGATTGCTCTATGCAAAAGAGGCCCACAACATTCTCTAATTAGAAACGTAGAAGAAAAAGAAGAACCTTATCAAGACTTCAAAGAGTTTAAAATCTTAAAGTTTTAGTCTTTGAAGCACTAAGAATTTTTCCTAAATTCTTTTAGTTTCAAGGAATTCAAGATACTCAAATTCTAAATATATTTAAACCCCCTTCATCTAATATTAAAATGGGCAGACAAGACCAAATAACAAAAGAACGCCTTAGGAAACTAGAAGAATTAAGAGCTCAAGGCATAAATCCATATCCTTACAAATTCTCTTTTGACTCTTATTCTGCAGACATCCATGAAAAATACTCAAAATTAAAATCAGGTGTGTCCAAGAAAGACAAAGTAAAGGTAGCCGGCCGCCTCATTTCATTTAGAGACTTAGGAAAAATCGCCTTCGGCGTTCTTCAAGACAGCAAAGGAAAAATCCAAATCGTTTTACAAGGCCCAGAAACCCCACCTAGTGTCTCCAAGTTCTTCAAAAAATACATTGACTCCGGAGATTTTCTAGGAATCCAAGGCCACCCTTACAAAACAAAACGCGGAGAACTTTCAATCTTAATAAAATCTGCAGATTTACTAACAAAGTCTCTCCTCCCCCTCCCAGAAAAATTTCATGGATTAAAAGACGACGAAGAAAGGTTAAGAAAAAGATATCTAGAAATAATAACAAATCCAGATGTAAAGGAAATGTTTATCAGGAAAGCAAATTTTTGGAACACTATTCGCTCTTTCTTAATATCTCATGACTTTCTAGAAGTTGAAACACCAATTCTAGAAACAGCAGCAGGAGGAGCGGCAGCAACACCTTTCAAAACACATCATAATGCTTTAAACATACCTCTCCATCTTAGAATCTCAATGGGTGAGCTTTGGCAAAAGAAATTAATGGTGGCGGGTTTTGGAAAAACATTTGAAATAGGCAGACAATTCAGAAACGAAGGCATGGATGCAGAACATCTTCAGGATTATTCCCAAATGGAATTTTATTGGGCCTATTCTGACTACAAAGACGGAATGAAATTGGTAAAAGAACTTTACAAAACAATAGCAAAATCAGTTTTTGGTACAACAAAATTCGAACGTAACGGCTTAAAATTCGATTTAGCAAAACCGTGGATGATTATAGATTTTTCAAAAGAAATCAAAAAACAAACAAGTATTGATATCTGGAAAGCATCAAAGGAAGAAATAATTTCTAAATTAGAAAAACTAAAAGAAGAACACGACCCAAAACTTGATAGGATCAGATTAATAGATATTTTATGGAAATATTGCAGAAGAAAAATTCCGGGTCCTGCTTTCCTAACAGGACAGCCAGTAGAATTGACACCTCTTGCCAAAAAAGATGATATAAATCCAAAAACAGTCCAACAATTCCAAGTTATTTTAGCAGGCTCTGAAGTGGGAAATGGTTATTCAGAGCTTAATGACCCTCAAGATCAGGAAGTTCGTTTTCTAGAACAAAGAAAATTAGCACAATCTGGAGATACAGATGCTCATCCACATGACGCTGATTTTGTTGAAGCCCTAAAGTACGGAATGCCTCCAACCTGTGGCTTCGGCTTTTCAGAAAGACTTTTCGCATTCTTAGAAGGCAAGCCAATAAGGGAAACAGTCATATTCCCCCTCATGCGCCCAGAAAAGAAAGGAGGTAAATAAATGACAGATCTAATTGTAAAATCAAAAATCAAAGACGTTGTCGACGGCCTAAACGTTTCAACAGAAGTCTTCGAAGCCCTTAACGAAAAAGTCAACTCTCTCCTAAAAGACGCAGGTGAACGTGCCAAAGCCAACGGCCGACGAACCCTACAAGCAAGAGATTTATAAATCTCTCTTCTTTTTCTTATTCATGTCAAACAAAGCCAAAGGCTCAAAAGCAGAACGCGAGCTTGTTAAATTATTTACAGAGCAAAGTTGGCGAGCAGTCAGAGTCGCAGGCTCTGGAATTGGCGAAGACTCGCCATGCGATATAATCGCCGCCCGCACGGGAAAAAAAGGTTATACAATAGAAGCAAAATCTTCTAAGAAATCAACAATCTATATCTCAAGAGAACAAATCCAAGACTTCATGCTCTTCTCACATCTAATAGGCCTAACACCAGTAATCGCCGCCCGTTTTAACAGAGAAGGCTGGCTTTTCATAAATCCAAAATATCTCAAAGACACAGGCAAATATTGGGCACTATCATTAAAAACAGCAAAAGAAAAAGGAAAACGTTTCTCTCAGTTCTTTAAGAATTAGATGATGCTAGATGCATCTAGTTCTGGATATAAAATTTCATTATATTTTTGAATTATACAAGAAACTTCTTCCTCATTTGGACCAACAACTTTAATTTCTGCGCCGATGCCAACCTCTTCACTATTATGTGTGTCTATTCTTACACTAGACGAACCAACATGATAAATATGAGTTACATTATAACTAGCAACATTCCCACTATCTACTCTTCTAAAATACCCAATAAAATTCAGCATAACTTTTCTTTCTTTAGCATGATCACAAATACATCTTATTAATGGATTCCCGTTACGAGGTCCTCCATATTTATCAAGCATAAATTCTTCAGGTATGTCTCTTGCAGTATTTCTAGTAAAGCTCATAAAATTTCTTTCTATTAAGGCTTTTTAAAACTTGTTATTTTCAACTAATCCAACGTCTTATCCCCAGTTTTCCACTCAACAGGGCAAAGCCCTCCTGTCTTCAAAGCCTTCAGCACCCTTAGGGTCTCTTCAATACTTCTCCCAACATTATCATCGCTAACAACTTGATACCTAAGAACAGAATCAGGATCAATTATAAAAGTCCCGCGCAAAGCAGTCCCATTTTCCTGCAAAACATTAAATCTCTTAGCCACATTGTGATTTGTATCTCCAATCACAGGAAATCTAACATCCGGCAAATCTCTAGCAAACCAAGCCTTATGACTATGAACAGAATCAGTTGAAGCCGCAACTATTGTAGCATTTTCATTTTCAAAATCCATCATCTTATCAGAAAATTTCTTTATTTCAGTCGGACAAACAAAAGTAAAATCCAAAGGATAAAAAAACAACACAACCCAACGTCCACTATAATCACTCAACCTTCCTTGCTTAAAATCGCCATCATGGTAAGCTTCAAATTCAAAATCTTCAATTTTATCTCCAACTTTCATAAGACACTTGAAAAATTCAGACTTTATAAAAATTATGGCGCTCAACTTCGAATAACTTCATAACCTTTCTTATACCCTTCTTGCCCAACCCAATTAATCTTAGGTCCACAATCACCTAATGCAACACAAACATTATTCCTATCGCTTACCCAAGAGCCCTCTAAACATTCACAATTATCAACACATTTTTCTCCCCCAACAATCTTCTTCTCAAAAGTTACAACACAAGCCGCATTTCCTTGAGAGCAAATTGCTAAACTACCTTCACCTTCCCAGAAATCAATTCCAGGAGTATTCAAAGGCAAGCAAGCTCCGTTACCTCCTCCAGCACCTTCCAATTGTAGCTCAACCCCAGCAATCCACTGACAATCCCTCCTGTCTGTATTCTCACAATCATCCTTCGCCCCTTGAGCAGTACAATCCTGCCATCTGTTCACCCTACAAGCAGCCTGACTGAAATCCCCAAGAGAAGTCTCAATCTTATCTTCTATACAAACCTCTTGCCTAAAATCAGCACAAGGCTCAACAACTTCTTCCCCATTTATACAAATATGTTTGAAAAACCTGCTTCCCACAGCGTTGTCCCCGGAATTAACTTCTCCTTCATCAGCATTCACACACCAACTCTCCCCATGCTTCTTTCCGTTATCACAATTCAAATCAACACAGATATTATCCCCATAACTTGCTCTCCCCCCAAAATCCGAAGACCTACAAATACTTCCCAACAAATAATTACAATTCCCACAACTATTTGAATTTGAATTAGCATCACTTGGATTGCAACTCTCTGTCTTGTCTTTAACTTTACTCCAATATTCTATAAGGTCTTTATTATCACTACCTTCTTTCCAAATCATCGCAGAATTATAAATATTAGCAGCATTTCCACAAGTATCCACAAAATAAACTTCATCCTTTCCAGGCACGCAAACAGTATCATCAGTAGGCCCGCAAATTGTTCCTAGCGTTTCAGCAGAACATAAAGTATCTTTATGAAACTCACTCCCGGCAGTAGCAGAACATTCGCTTCTCGTAGTAAACTCACAATTCCTTTCAAACTCGGATTCAAATACACAAGCTCCCTTATCCTGGTTTTGCACACTCAAAACACAAGAAACCTCGTCGCTGATCCCTGGATTATAATTTGTCTGCAATCCCAGAAATCCAGAAAGCTGCTTGCATCTAACTAATGTAACAAAACTCGCCTGGTCTCCTAAAACACAGCAGCCAAGTTCACATTGTGCCTGGGATTCCACGCTCCAACTTCCTCCAGCATTATTACAAGTTATCTGCGCAGTATTATCAGAACAAGTCCCATCATTGCTATTATAACAAACACCCGGCTTACAATAGCTAGTGCTTTCACAAGCAGTCGGAACTTGCTGCTCTCCTGGAGCACATTCATCAGCAGGAACATCTTGGCAATAGAAGCCACTAGTCGTCTTCTCACAACATACTGTAGCATCCGCAGCACTAACACCAGGAATTACGAATAAACCAGCAATCAACAAAAAGATTATCAATAATTTTTCCATTTATACTCCATACCCAGGAGGCCATGCAAGGCTCCTTGAGGCAAACGTGAATTCTTCTTCTGTAATAACATTACTTAATTTATATATTGTGGTGCCATCTCCCAACTTATTTTTCTCAATCTTCAGCTCAGGATAATACTGCAAATACAAAGTCGTTTCAGAATCTCCATATTCAGACTCAAAATCAACAATGCTCTGCGCGGTATACAAAAGCTCATACATCTCGCTCTCTATAGAAACATCAAACTCCCTAAATGTCTCACTAGTGTCCTTTGTAATAGTCATAGGAGCAACAAACTTAATCCCTATCTTATCAGGAACAATTGAAACTTCTGCATCAACATTTCCTGCTGAAACTCCATAACCTCTGCTTTCATATTCAGCTTTCAAATTCCTTCCGCATTCAACAGCCCTTGGCTCTACAATAGCTTTCAATTCACTTTCAAACCTATCTTTCACAGCAGGCTCTTGCACAACACAAGTTTCATAATCAGCATTAGTATAGCACAAATACTTTACCTTCTCCCCGTCATGAACAATAAATCCTTCTGGATTTTGGTATCCACCTTGTTTACTTAACAAAGCAACTCCTTCAACAACAATTGGTTCAACACACCCTTTCAGATAACTCTGAGGATTAAGTTCAACACCTAAAACGCCTTGTATCTCCGGATAAAACATAACTCCTAAAACAATAAGTCCAACAATAACAATTGCCACAATTACAAAAATCGCAACCTGTCCTCTTTTATTCAATTCCATCTTATTATCTAAACCTCATTTTTCTTTATAACTTTATCTATTTAACCATTCCTCACAACAATACTACACTGACTTCCAGGCCCATTACCAAACTCGTCTTTACATTTCACATAATAAAGATCATCATCAAAGCTGGTAGTATGCACCAACTCATCTCCATTCATTCTCGTCGCATTTTCAAACACAAAGTTACAAGCCCGTCTATTCCTCGTAACACCATTAGTATATCTACATTCAGCATCCTCATCAGTCACAACAACCAAATCCCCAGACTGCTCATAAACTCTTGTCACTCTCGGGCTGTCCACATCAATTATAACTTCAAATTCACTTTCTCCGAAAGCAACGTTACCAGCATCATCCTCACATCTCACCTCAATCTTCTTGTCTCCTTCAGTAAACTGATTAAATACCTGCTTATGCGTCTTTTCCCAAGTCTCCAAGAACTGCACCCATTGACTTCCAACTTTATAATTACACGTTGCAGTCCCATCAACACCGCCTGAAGTTTCAACTAAAATTTCAACAGTCGCGGGCTGCACTCCAAATTCAATCTCAGCCCCATTCTCTGGACTTATAGAATCAATATTCAAAGCACCATTACTCTTCTTAATAACAAATTCATAACTCTCAGTATTCACATTTCTTTTACTATCATCTTCTTGCCACGGCTGGTCTTTACACCTAACATATACAACAGAATCATCATCTCCAACAGGCAAAACATCATTACATTTCCATCCAAACGCGGTTTGATCTCCAATAACATCGTTTGCACATTCAAATTCATTATCCATAGAGTCATAATCCTTATCATCAGAGTCCCATTTACATTCACTTGGTTCGTTAGTATAAACACTAGCATTCAATTCAGTAGCAACCCAAGCCGCATATTCAGTCACAGGTTCCCTATTTGTAATAACAGGCGCACTCAAATCTACTCCAGGCCTTATACAGAAGTTAATAACATACTCTCTAGAATTCTCAATTCCCATAACATCCTTACATCTCACATAAAGATTTGCTTCACTCCTTTCATCAGGGTCAAATCCAGGAACATTAGGCACATTAAATATCTGAGTATGATTATATAAGGACAAACTCCTCCCTCCAAAACTATACTGCATTTCCTCATAACTCCCAGTATGTTCAATATCAAATCTACACTCAGCAGGCTTGCTCAATTCAATTCCGAACGTAAGAGGCACATTACCCTTGACACATCCGTCACTTTCAGAGCTTTTAATCTTAACTCCCACATCACTCTCTTCTTCCCATGAGAACCCTTCTGTCAAATCCCCCGGCCCAATTCTTGGAGGATTTGGATCATCAGGAGCAATATGTACACATAACTCTTGCCCAGTCCCCTCATTAATAAACTCACACGTCTGTCCCAACGACTGACAAGCATATCTCGAACATGGGAAACCATCAGAGCCACATTCCTCACAATTCTTTCCTCCAAAAGGCGCCTGCCATGGCTGACATTCAAAACTCACAATTCTCTTCTTAGTCTTCCCAACCCCCATTAATTTCATGATAACAATTGTTATAACAATAACAGCAATAAAAATCCCACAAGATGTTGGATCAACACAAAATGGAAGCCCTCCCTTTCCAAGTGCTAATAAACCAATACTAGTTCCAACATAAGTTCCAGCAGCCAATA
>NZAS01000231.1 GCA_002686195.1 Candidatus Pacearchaeota archaeon
ATACTTAGATTTATCTTATGTGCGCGAGGGGCAGGATGTAAGATACGCATTGAATGATGATAAGTTACGGTCGTTGGGGTGGAAACCCCAGAAAATATTTGGTCATGAGATCAAACAAATTGTGGAACATTACAAACACCACTTTAAATGGTAAATACAAAGGAGAATAAAATGAATTTATCCAATCAAGCAATCGGAGCAATTATGATGGCGCTTCAGGACTCACTGATGCATCAATCAGATATTGTACCGGTGTTTCAAGGTTTTCAGCTTATAGAAAGCGAAGAAGGGCTCGTAGTAGAAAACCCCCCCATTGTGCGCATGGAGCCGGATGAAGCATCAAATGAAACTGATGCCGCCAGCAAATAATGCCTCGATATAGATATGAGTGCGACAAGTGTGGCGATTTGGTAATAGTCTTTCATAGTTTTGAAGAAACTTTTTCCGACTGCGATAAGTGTGAACAAAAGGGAACCATGCAAAAACTATTATCAACGCCCATTACTATTAAAAAATTAATTCAATTAAAGCCAAATGAAAAGATTGGTGAGTTAACCAAAGAATATATTGAAGAAAATCGAAAAGTTTTAAAACAACAAAAAGAAGAGGCAAAAAAGAAATCTTATGACCCGTCTTGAAATTATATTAAGCGCTGTTTTGTTATTTTCTGTTATCTTCAATATAGGATTAGTCATTTATGTTAAAGGCGCCATTGTGCGCTTACTTTCTATCTCTGAAGAGCTTGGAGATTTACAACAAATGATTAATTCTTTCGCCAATCATGCCAAATCAGTTTATGAATTGGAAATGTTTTATGGCGATGAGACATTATCTCATCTTCTTGAACATGCAGTATCGTTCAATGAACAATTAGAAACATTTGAGTACATTTATTCATTGACAGAGGCACAAGAATTGGAAGAAGAAGGAAAAGAAGAAGGAACTCTATTTAATGAAGACGCTGAGCCCACAGAAACTGCCTAAGAAACGTAAAAAAAACTATTATTTTACTGAAGTACACGAAGACGCAATCGTTAAATATGCGCGAACGAATTGCGTGAAAGAAAGAACTGATCTGTATATTAAATTTATCGGGCCGGCCTTTAATGAAATGGTCGATAAGATTGTATTCACTTATAAATTTACGAGCCTTCCTAATATTGATTCTTTGCGAGAAGAATGTAAGATATGGCTAATGACTATTTTAGGAAAGTATGATCCCAATCGCGGCTCGGCCGCGTTTTCTTATTTTTCGGTTATTACTAAAAATTGGTTTATTCACAAAGTAAAAAAACAACAAAAACAAAATAAACGTGAAGTTGATCTTTATAATATTTCCAAAAGTTATGAAGAGCAATATCTATCTACCGAAGAATCTTACTTAACCCACAGAGAAGAAGATGAATTCTGGAAAGAGTTCTATACAGAACTCAAATCTTGGGATACGACCCAAATGAAGGAGAATGATTTAAAAGTTTATAAAGCCATTCTCATTCTTTTTGAGTCAAAAGACGATATCGATATTTTTAACAAGAAGGCTATTTATCTATATCTCCGTGAGATTACTGGTTTAAACACCAAACAGATTGTGAACTCCTTAAAGAAATTTAGAAAAAGGTATTATAATTTTAAACAAGACTGGGATGTTGGAGCAATATGAGTAACAAGAATTTAGAAACTTTGATTGAAGAAGCGCTAGCGAATATTCGTAGTGATAGAAAACTTGCACGAGAATTTCTAAATGAAGTAGCCAACCAAATTGTTAATGAGCCGGCCCAAAACAAATATTTAAGTCCTGTGGCCGCCAAACATGTTGAGTCTTTGCAAAGATCAAATGAACAATTAGTTAAATTAATTGGTCTAAGACAAAAAGGTCAAGCCCAAAACACAGGATTATCAGAACAAGATAAAAATGAGTTGTTCGACTTGATTCAAGGGGGAGATTAAAAATGGCGCGCCCTCCCGAGTGGATTTTTTCTCAACTTAATAGTCCCAAACAAGCGGCCGATGTTTTTGCGAAGGCTATGCGTGATGGACTGCGCCCGGGCCACAGCGAAGGCCCAAATTTTTTTGCTAAAGTATTAACTACCCCTGTTGCCCTTAATTCGCGTCAAATGTCGGCTATTTTCAGGACCGAAATGCGGGCCGACGCACTCACAGGACCTACAGCTAACATTAAGGTGCGGGTGATCTTTAATGGCAGGATTGAATCTCAGCATAATAAGATCCCCGATCCGTGTGATATAACTTACGCCAAAAAACCGCTGCGCGCCAAACGCTGGACTCGATTGCACACACAATTTATTGCTGATTTTACAGAGTTAACAATGCCGTTGCCAGGTGATATTGTAAAAGTCCAGTTGCAGCCAGGAACCTCAGGTCAATGGGATTTACAATATGGTTACTGTGTGGGCACCTATCAACAAGGCACTTCATCGGATCCTGAAAAAACGCGCTGCTGGAGTCCTATGGCAGCTTTTAGAAGAGGCGCCGCATTAGCTCATATTGGAGGCGCCCGGGCCTTAACATTAGATGAGGGTATTTGTGAAGAAGAAACACCAGACTTTTATTTAATTCACCCACTCCAGCAAGATGTTACCATAACTAGCCCGTTTGGTTACCGTATGCATCCTATTAAGAACGAGATGACGCATCATCACGGTATAGATTTTAGCGCCCCCCAGGATACTCCAATTTATGCAGCAGCGGATGGTACTATCGGTGATATATCTTATCAAGGTTCTGGCGCTGGCTATTATGTTTCTATTAAACATACAGGCGCCGGCCAGGGTTACACAACATCTTATATGCACATGGTAAAAGAATCCACTATGATTAAAAAAGGCCAATCTATTAAAAGCGGAGAACTGATTGGATATGTAGGGAACACTGGTGCCTCTACGGGCACTCATCTTCATTTTGAAATAATACATAGTGGTGATCCTGCCGCTGTTTCCGGTCGTGTAGATCCCATCCCCTACATCAAAACATTACAAAAATGTACATCAGAAGCGTCGCCAGCTGCGGTAAAGGCTCCTGTTAATCCGACCGGTACCGACGCGGACCAAAATAATTCATCAGGCGGCGCATAGAGAGAAGAGAATATGACACGAAAAAACAAAAGGAATGTGAGTCGGCCAGATGATACCTTAGAAAAACCTACTCCATTAACCGAAAGAATTGAGAAAGGAATAGTTAATAAGATCGGAAGCCACACCGGTATTTTTCATACGAAAGGTCCCAGTCTCAAATTAGAGTATATTGGTGCTCCCAATGAATATGTTATTAAGAACGATGGTTCATATATAGTTTTAGGAACAGATCGACCTCACAATGTGGAATCTGGGACAGGCGCCTTGGTTTCTCAAGGCGCTTTTTCTATTGATTCGGTGGTAGGAAGAATGGCGGCCGCCAACGGAGGAAAGGGCCCAAAGCCTGGCACTTTGGTAGCAAATAGTTTTCAAACTGACGCAGCTAGAATTTATATTAGTCAATTGACCGACATGGATCATAATTTTGGTACCGCACTGTGCTTCGGTGACCCCGGTTACTTCGATCCCGAGGGTGTGGGACTCCCGCGCTCTGGCATTGGCATTAAGGCAGATCTTGTGAGAGTTATTGGACGCGAAGGAGTTAAAATAGTGACCGGGCCCATGACGAATACCGATGGCCCAAGGGAAACCAATTCTTTGGGAGGAAAATTGGCTGTTGCCCCTCCGATTCATTTGATTGCCGGTAATAATGTAACCCCGCGAGAAGTGAACATAGCAATTCCGACAGGGAACCAATCGCACGGTCTAGCTACTGCGACGATTGAGACATTACAACCAGTGTTATTGGGGGGCAACACAGAGAATGCATTAACAGATTTGGTGGAGCTTATAGGAGAAATATGGGCGTCTTTGTACGCACTCGCTCTGTTACAAGCAGGATACAACAGCGTCGTGGGAATTGATCCTTTGCGTTCGTGGGTTGCGGCGGCCGCCCCCGCTACATTGACTCCTCAAATGACTAATGTCATTAATACTTTATGGCATAGTAGAACGAATTTGCTGTGTTGGCGCTTGAATTATTTAGAGCAATCTGGTTATAAAAGCATTCAGAGTGCCAATGTAAGTACCACATAATATAAGAAGGCATTTAAATGGCAGAATCAAAGTTTTTAAAATATCAAGATAAGGACGGTAATCGTCTTATTGATGTGTGTGATGAGGTCGTTGATGTTCCGGAGGTACCCTGCGACGAGGCCGCTTGTATTCCTAGTGCTACTGCTATTGTTCCCAATTGGCAATTGCGTCAAAGTTTATCACCTTTTTTAAATGAAAAAACATGTCATTATCAAGTACCAATTGAAACTCCTTATACTACTACGATTGAAGAAAGATTATTAGAGGAACCCGACTTAACAAACGATGAAGCTCAAGAATCTTTGAATGAAAGATTTAAAGAATATATAGAAGAAGCCGTTACAGCATTTTTAGAGGGATATAATAAAGATGATGGAGAAGCTTCTAAAAATACCATACGAGATGCTATAATTTGGGATAGCGAAACAGACTATTTTTTAGAGCCGCGCGCCTTTTCACGTCTTCGTTTATTGTATTCAATTCCATACGAAACATTGGATGCTATAGAAGAAGCGTCACCCGAAACTGGCGATGAAACAACGAGTGGGGCAGGTGAAGTAACTTACGAAATTGATGATCTGAAGGTAAAACTAATTCATGTTCGCAAGGGTCTCAAATTGTATAGTTGGTATAACAAGATACGGACTAAAATGGAGGGGGATAATTTTTATCACCAATCGGGAACTAATTTAGAAGGCGTTGTATTCGATCCTGGAGCTTATGGAGATTGGGGCATAAGAAATGGTTCTACCTTAGCCAACCTTCTCCCGCAGTTGGATAGATTTTTAAACACCAAAGGTTATAATATCGCCGGCGTGGGGAAATTTGGAGGATTCACTAAAGATAAAATTGTAAAAGTGATATTTGAGTTTTCGGATGAATATGAACTTGTTAAGCTTACTGTTTATACGGAGGGGTGTAGCGAAGAACCTATAATTTTTAAAGACAAGCTTGGACCCTTAAAGCGTGAAGACGCATGGAGTGATCCGACCGCCATGGCCTACTTGGCTCAACTCGATGACATGATTGCCGATTTAACTGCTCGCGAGCCCCTACCGTGGGTAGAATTCATTAAACAGTACACATACCCAGCTGTTGAATCCATCATCAACCAGGGATATACCAACACAGATCCTCAGGAATCTGCTGGCAGTTGTGTTGCTGATGCATTAGCTCAAGAAGGTAAGCAACTAGGGGAAGATATATTAGATGAAGTTTTTGGTTTAGGAGATGCGATTGCTGCCCAATGGCATAAGAATCTGTGCGCTGATACTCCCAATAAAGTGATGGAAGAATGGGTAAAAATTGGCCTTGTTTATGATCCAGATGAGCCAGATGTACCTAAAACCATATGGTCAATGGCATTAGAGCAAACCTACAAAACTTTATCCACGGATACTCAAAACTCTCAAGCTATATGTGCACAATTAGGTGCAGCAGAGTCATTTGATGAAATAGATGATTTATGGACGCAGATTTTAAATAATCTTAAATTTTGTGGATTAAATGATTTGCTGATGAGTGCTATTCAATGTTTATTGGGGGGTGTTTCGTTTGAAGAAGGAATGGCCACAATCATTGAAAGTGCGTTGCGGGCCATGAGCTTAGAAAACTTTGATAAATTGTTTATAGGACTTCCTCCCGAAAAACAGGTCGAATTACAAAATTTGGCCGCCAAGAAACTAGAAAGTGGAGATATCTTTAAAGAAAGCTCGACTCTTCAACAAACTTCGGACACCTTAGAAGGAAAGCTCGACATTGAAAAGCTGTGGGATGATAAACCACTAAGTGAGGAACAAGCGAAGTATGGAGAGGCTTTTACTCAAGGCGACTTAACCGTTAACTTTATGTGGGGAGACCCCGTAGCCGATGAGCTTACCACCACAGACGCCTCGAGGCGCACTCTCGCTAAGCAATATGATATTACAAATCCGTCACAAAGTGGCGCTAGCAACAATGTTCTGATGGAAGCGTGGATTCAAGCATATTTGGAATTGTTTTCTGAAAACTATCTTGAGTTATTAGATCATTTAAACCAGTTTCCGGGCGCCCAAATCGTCGCATATACAATTGCTATTTTAGATTGTCCTCAACCCCCGACAACGAATCCTTCAATGGTTGATTTTATTAAGAAAACAGGATCCCCAGATTGCAGGAATACCTTTAATGTTGTTTTTCCACCTATTAGAAATCCGTTTGGATGGCTTCCGGAGAAAAAAGATTTTACAAAGCTATTGTTTGATGCGGCCAAATATACTATTCAACAAGCCTTATTGAAAATCATTGTAATGGTCATGATGAAAGTGTGTGAAGTCATTGGGAATGCTGCCTGCGGGGCCCTCGGCGCCGCAGGAGCGAGCGCCGCCGCCCTAGCGTCTGGTGGTCGCACTAAAATTTCTGATGCGATTAGGGATTCAATTTGTGGCGATGAAGTTGATCAAGAACAACTTGATGACACAGTAACTGATATGATGTCTACATTAGGCTTGGGGGCTGCCGCGTTGGCTGATACCGATCAAGTCTTAAATTTTGCTGGAGATATTTCGAGCGCAGTTACCACGGAAGAGCTTTATGACGCTTTTTTGTGTGAGCCTTCTGCGGAGTTTTTATCTATTACTAGACAAATCATTGAATATGAGTATCCTGACTTTGCACCCGCATTGCCCAATTCAGATGCCATTAAACGCTTCTTTTGCAATATGGGCAATTTAATGCCGGCAGCTTATAAAGATGCAATGAATAATTTCTTAGAGACTTATCCGGATGAAGCGTCCCTGACATCGTGCATTAATATTTGCGCAACACCTGAAGAAATAGAAGAATTTTGTAATTTGAGACATCAGATTTTGGGTTCGCGCGCAACGCCAGACCAAATCGATCAATTATGTATTCCTAATGATGATTTAAAGGATTTAAGCGACATTGCTCAAGGTGGCCTCCCCGATTTGCCTCCCATGGTATCTGATCCTGGTTGCGATAATGGCATTTTACCTTATGAGCCAGATGAAGCAATTGCTGTAGCGACAGCGGTACTTGGTGACATGTTAGAACAATTGAAAGTAGATTTTGCATATGATATGCTTGGTAACGGACCCCTTAAGAAGAAATGGGGGCTAATGAATATGGTTTTATCTGATACTATGGGAAAACCCCTCACTACGCACTTTAGAAAAGCTTTTAATAGAAGGCCTTACGTCGATTTTTATATGAGTCCTGGATCTCTAGATACTCTTGATGCAGAGCCGGAGCTAGCTCTCGGCTCCCTGGCTGACGCCTTATTTCCCGATCCCCCTCTTCTCAAGCGACAAAAAGGAGCTTTCCCGTCAAAAATAGCAGATTGGTTAGAAGACTATCTAAAGGAGACACTTCCCTCAACCATTACATTTGATTCAAACAATGAGCTTCAAACGGTTATTTCTTATACTAAAAGCCTGGAAGACGCCGGCGTAGATACATTTAGAGGGGGCATTGAATTAACACGACTGGATGATGAATTACTTGGTTATAATACTTCGATTAATGTTATTGGAGACGAAATTACCTTTACAGAAGAAGCGCGCAAATTAAAGCCAGATGTTAAACTTTATTTTCAGGACAACTGTAAAGGATTGCAAGCCGACGAAGATGTATCTTCTAACGCGGGAGATGCGTATTCCACCGCATTTAATGTAGAACTATACTTATCAGAGCTAATTTCTGATGATGGAAGTTCAATTGGCGCCCACAATCGCGGCTCACAGCCGGCCCAGCCGTGGTCAGTAACATCTTTTAATGACAATCACTCTCACACTTACACTCTTGATGGCCATAATAATGGTGTAACATCTTTTAATGACAATCATGAACACCCCATTGAACGTGGTGTGGTTCAAGAAGTCGAAAACCATACCCATACTTTGGAAGGGGGTGGGGGTGCCGGAAAATCAGTATGGACGCCCGAATTTCTTTCTCTGCCGCGTGACACGAGTCGAATTAAAATAGTTGAAAGTATGAACGATAATGTCGCCTTAAACACGAGCTTGGCAGCAATGGTACCCATTTTTCCCCTCCCTCCCTACGCGTCGCAGATGAAAAAAGTACAAGACAAGCTTATACCGAAAAACAGTAGTACGCTTGAATTGAGAGATATAGATAAAACAACAATTGCCAATAATGAATATAGATTAGTTCCATACGAAAGTGTGAAATATGAGTTTTTATCGGTTGATAGTACTTTGGATGGCATAAATTTTGATAAATATCCAAAATTTGTTGATACATTTCGTACCAAACAAGATTATCTTCCTCAAATAGTTTTATTAAAAGAGATGATAGAAGAAGAAGGTTCGACTCTTAGTTCCGCGGAACTTAAAACCTTTTACGATAGCATAATGCAGGACTTATTTATTAAATTTACTGCGGAAGTGGCCACAAACTCGGATTCATATGAATATGGCGCCAAGTTTGATGATTTATCGTATGACGATATTGAATATGTACTCTCCAAAGATTTAGAGGACGCACATATCGTAGACACAGAAGAGCCTGCAGTCGCCGGCACGAACTATTATGATGTTAGAATAAAACTTGATGATGATAATCCTTTATATGAATTATTAAATGGTGAGCGTCGCCTTCTTAATAAGGATCAGATCCTTGGAATAAGTAAAATGGAATATACATTGAGCGCTAGTGGGGTTACTGATAGAGAAAATAGGGTATTTTATTTAGATCCTTTAACTTATGGCGGCTCTTATATCAACCCCCCTATACACATTAAACCTCTTCAAAACAAAGGATGGTTGGGGTTTGTGGATGTAATGTTTCCCGAGATAAGTCCGTGTAAGCCTTACGCGACCGATTTGATCGATTTTGAAGATATTCAAAAGAAGATGGATGATGCCTATCCGAATATTCCGGAAGATTCCCGCCTTCAAGACGATCCAGATTGTGCCGTAGAGGTACCGTATAATAGGATTTTAGATAGAGTAGCTGCAGCAGGCCTCGAAGGTTTGATTGCCGCCGCAATCCGCATTTATGTAAGTGTAAGTTTTATTAAATCACTCAATACATTCACCAAATTCTATCCAAAATTCCCAGAAGTTTGTAGTACCGCCTATGCCTCTTATATTATTGAAGAGATGGAATCTAGTTTTAAAAACCCAGCTGTGGCTATTTTTCAAGGCCCATTTAAAGATATTGAATTTTGGTATGCATTTTTAGAGCAAGGTGTGCAGTTATATGGACGACGCGTCGATGATGGTGACATATTCGAGCCCCCTGAGGATGTTATAGATGCTTTGAATAGATTAAACGATATTCAAGAAGAATATGAATATCCCAACAAAGAAGAGTTAAAAGAAGAGCGCGGCCAAATGGCTGGCTTGTTTGAGACTTTAAAAAATTATCGAGAATCTAAAAACTATGAAGCGATTCAGGCAACCGAAGCTGATGCCAAGCTTGTTTTTAAAGAACTGGTGATAGAACAACTGAATTATATGGGAGAAAAATTTGTTAAAAATCTAGAAATTATTGATTTAGCCCCTGACGTTTATGATTTAGACTATTACCTTCTTCAATATTTAGCTCAAGGAGGAGAAGGCCTCAATCTGGATCATGAAATCGTGGAGATTTATAAGACCCTTCCAACCGTTCCGTACGAAGAAAATCCCGGGTCAACGGGGCCCTATTACACTAACGGTGGAGAATTTGCTTCTTCCGATGGTAATGAATACATAGGTTACTATCATGTGACTACAGATGATGAGGACGGGAGCCCTCTCTATATGGCCGGAGAATTTCATTCCGATGCAGAACACGACGCTTTAACACCTTTTGCAAATCAAATTACAGTGGAAATCGGAGATATCGCCTCGTATCAGATTACACCAGTGGATAGTACAACCAACCCCTTTATTATTGAAAAATATATTAGTATAAATGGTACCAAAATGGCGCCATCCACCGGCGTTTTGAACATAACAAGCCAACCAGATCAAAGCTTAAATATCTCGGATGTTTATCCTGGAACTCTAGAGTTGGTCACTGATCCCAATGGCCAAGTAGTTGGTTTAACCGGAGAATTGGGAGTGCGATATGGTCTCCAATTTTCAGTAGTTATTAATGGAGTGGGATATCCAATAACGACGGTGGAAGTAGACGCTCTGGATTTAAGATTAAGTCAAGTAGATCCATTTTATGGAGATAGTAAGTTATTATTATGTTTAATTAATATGCTTAAAGAAGATGAAAATTTTAGACTTATAGCACACTATGTTTTCCCTTTGAGTAAGTTAGTATCTACGATGGCAATATATAATAGCGAAGCTTTCCTGCCTTCCATTGGCGAAAAGGTGGTGCCTGTGGGCG
>NZAS01000232.1 GCA_002686195.1 Candidatus Pacearchaeota archaeon
CAAAATTTAACGATGCATGAAGTAAAAACTATTATCACGAGGATTGGCGAAGGCACAAAAATCGTTTTAACTGGCGACATTGAGCAAATTGATAATATTTATGTTAATGAGACCTCAAATGGTCTCGCCCACGCTGTAGAAAAGTTTAAAGAGTTTTATTTGTCCGGTCATGTGACATTTAAAAAAGGCGAACGCAGCGAAACCGCAACCTTAGCCTCAAAAATATTATAAACGGAGTAAAAATGAAAGAAAAAATCAAAACAGAAGAAGAGGTACACACAAATCCTTTATTGTCGATGCCGGTAATAAAAGATTCTGAACTTAAAGAATATTTAGTGGAGTATGTGGGTACGAAACTTGACAAAGAGGAAGTCACAGTCAACATGATTGCCGAAATTTTAGCTGTGGAGTTTCCAGAATTTGTATATGCATTTGCCGAAGAGAATTTTCTCCGCGGCTATCAATTAGGACTGGACGATGTTAATAGATTATCTACAAACCAAGCAACAAATGTTGATGGAACGACTGAATAACTTTTATACTTCTAATGGTATACATGTTTATGTTGATTCGCCTTTAAGCAATGAAAATATTGACTTAGAGGAGTTGGTGGCCAAAGTTGAAAGCACAATTCCGTCACATTTACTTTCCGAAGTAGAAATGATAATTGTTGGCTGGTTTGAAGAATTTAAAGATCGCCAAATAAATGCTTTTTATAAAGATGGCACCCTTCATGTATCTAATGTTCAAGATGATATGTCCGATATGTATGATGATTTGGTTCACGAAATCGCTCATTCTATTGAAGAGCCCTATGGATACGAAATTTATGGGGATAAAAAAATAGAAGATGAGTTTTTAAGAAAACGCAAGTATCTTCATGATATTTTATGGAAAATGGGCCATAAGATTCCTTTGAGTGTTTTTATGGAGACAGAATATAATGAAGATTTAGATTTGTTTTTATATGAGAAGATAGGATATGAAAAATTATCCAGCATTGTACAAGGAATATTCTTATCGGCTTATGCTCCAACCTCATTAAGAGAATATTTTGCTACTGGCTTTGCCGAGTACTACTTAGATTCGAATCACGAATACCTCAAAAAAGTAAGCCCTCAATTATATAAAAAATTAATTTTACTTAATAAGCCAGAAAAACTTGACAACTCTATGTAAGGTGGTTATAATATAGAGTACGTTTGGAGTTAATTTGTCACATATATCATATTCAGAATTAAAAGACTGGGTCTTTTGCGCTTTTTATCATAAATTGACTCGCATCGATAAATTGGCGGGGTTTAAAGGAAACGAATATACCGCATTTGGAAGCGCGATGCATTCTATATGCGAGAAAAAGTTATTACAAGAAGAGGCGAATGAAAAGTTTTTCATTGAAGAATTTAAGAAAAACATCTCTCTATTGGATGAGGATGTAGAGATCAACAAAAAGCTTGTATTGGATATGGTAGGACAAGGGAAAAATATTATTCCTGAAATTCAAGACGCCCTCGATAACTATTTTGATCAAGGATATCAAGTTCTTTTCGTTGAAATGCCTTTAATGGAACCAATTGAAGGAGAGCCGGATTATAATTTTAAAGGTTATATTGATGCGGTGGTTTTAACTCCTCATGATAAAAAAGTACATATTTTTGATTGGAAGACTTGTTCATGGGGATGGGATTCTCGTAAGAAAAATGACAAGATGGTGACGTATCAATTAACACTCTATAAACATTTCTTTGCCCAGAAGCTTCAAGTTGATCCTGAAGATGTAGAAACACATTTTGCTCTCCTAAAAAGAACAGCAAAACAGAATAGAGTTGAATTTTTTAGAGTTACAAGCGGACCTAAAAAAACTCAAAATGCCCTTAAACTTTTGAGCAAAGCGCTTTATAATATTAAAAATAAGAGACATATCAAAAATAGATTATCCTGTACGGCAGGATATGGATGTAAATTTTATAAGACAGAAGATTGCCCATAGGAGTATAATGAAACTTGCAGAATATATTTGGATTGATGGTACACAACCAAGTCCACAACTTCGTAGTAAGACTAAAGTAATTCTAGACAATACTAATCCCCCTGTATGGGGATTTGATGGTTCAAGCACCAATCAAGCACCGGGAGAGGCGTCGGATTGTGTTTTGCGTCCCGTGTTTTCGTGTCCTGACCCTTTCCGCCGTGATGGAGACATTTTAGTAATGTGTGAAGTATTGCATACAGATATGTTTCCTCATGTGACCAATACACGACAAGCGTGTGTGATAACATCAGATCGTTATGAGGAAAGAGAAGGCCGTTTTGGGTTGGAACAAGAATACACTTTAATGTCGGCCGACCGACCTTTGGGCTTTCCTGAAAAAGGTTACCCAGAGGAACAAGGACAATATTATTGTTCTGTCGGTGCCGGCAATGCGTACGGAAGAAAGATAGCAGAAGAACACTTGCAACTATGTTTGGGCGCCGGTTTGAATATTACTGGCATCAATGCTGAAGTATGCCCAGGACAATGGGAGTTTCAAATTGGTGGCCCAGAAGTTGGAGCCGTGAACGTCTCCGATCAACTTTGGGTCGCTCGTTGGATACTTTATCGAGTTGCCGAGAAACATGGAGTAAGCGTATCGCTCGATCCTAAGCCCGTGAAGGGTGATTGGAATGGTGCTGGATGTCATACTAATTTTTCCACCAAGGAAATGAGACAATCCTATGCCGCCATCGAAGCTGCTGCTCAAGCATTAGAAAAACAGGCGAATGTTCACATTCGAAATTATGGACACGATATTGAATCTCGCTTAACAGGCGACCATGAAACCTGCTCCTACAAAGAATTTAAGTGGGGTGTATCAGACCGAGGCGCCTCTCTACGTATTCCATGGCAATGCGCACAAGAAGGGTATGGATATTTAGAAGATCGTCGCCCCAACGCAAATTGTGATCCCTACGTGGTTACACGCTTAATTTTAAATACTGTCTGTTCAAAATGAGGAATAAATGAAAAAAACAAAAGTATTGGTCTTATCTGACCATCCCCTATCGCCATCGGGTGTAGGAAATCAAACTAAATATTTTATCGAAGCACTGTTAAAAACCAATCGATATGAATTTATTTGCTTAGGAGGGGCCATTAAACATGTGGATTACCGACCCCAACAAATTGAACCATATGGAGAAGCGTGGAGAATTTTTCCTATCGATGGATATGGAAACCATGAAATTATTCGTTCATTACTTCAAAAAGAAAAGCCAGATGTTTTATGGTTTATGACCGATCCTCGGTTCTATGGATGGTTATGGGAGATAGAGAACGAAATCCGCGTTAATATTCCAATGGTTTATTATCATGTGTGGGATAATTTTCCTGCGCCGGCTTTTAATGCCTCTTTTTATCGATCCAATGATGAGGTTGCTTGTATTTCTAAGGTAACGCATAAAATTGTACAAGAGGTGGCGCCAGATGTATCATCTCATTATTTACCCCACGCGGTGGATCCAAACGTTTTTCATCCTAGCGTCACGCCCCAAGATAAGGACGCCGCAAATGAATTAAGAAAGAGACTATCAATAGACTCGACCGTTAAATATAAAAATCCCAACAAAAAGATTTTCTTCTGGAACAACAGAAACGCCCGGCGAAAACAGAGCGGTACTTTAATATGGTGGTTTAAGGAATTTTTAGATGAGGTAGGGCACGATAAGGCTATGCTTTTAATGCATACAGATCCACGAGATCCTCATGGGCAAGATTTACCTCATATTATTGAGCACTTAGGAGTAGATGATGGTCAAGTATTATTATCGACTAATAAGGTCGACCCACAATATCTAGCCAATATTTATAGAGGTACTGATTTTACTATTAATATTGCTGATGCAGAAGGATTTGGGTTAGCCACTTTGGAATCTCTTTGTTGCGGAACCCCGATTATTGTTAATATGACAGGTGGTCTTAAAGAACAGGTAACTAACGGAAAAGAGTGGTTTGGGTGGGGCATTCAACCTTCCTCCAAATCGGTTATAGGCTCACTTCAAGTACCCTACATATACGAAGATCGAATTTCAGAAGAGGATTTTCACTCCACTTTGAGAAAAGCGATGAACGTCAGTAAAAAATCTTATACGAAGATGGCCACGGGAGGCCTCAAACATGTTAAAGAAAATTATAGTTTTGAGCGCTTCACTACGAGTTGGATTAAATTGATGGATGAAATAGTAGAAAAACATGGTTCGTGGAATACTAGAAAAAATTATAAACGCTGGCATTTGATGGAGGTGGCATGAAAAAGAGAATTTTTTTAAAGGCGCCGTTGTTAACGCGCTCTGGTTATGGAGAACAGGCCCGATTCTTGCTCCGAGCTTTACGTTCGAGAGAGGAATTATTTGATATCTTTATTCAACCTTTAGAATGGGGAAAGACTTCTTGGATTAGTGAAGTAACAGAAGAACGTCAATGGATTGATGAAACAATTGAAAAAACAATTGCCTATCTTCAACAAGGGGGTCAATTTGACGCCTCTATTCAAGTTACTATTCCTAATGAATGGGAGAAATTAGCCCCCATTAATATTGGATACACTGCGGGAATAGAAACTACAAAGGTAGCAGCACCATGGTTACAGCGAGGTAATGATATGGATAGTATTATTGTTGTTTCTAGTCACTCTAAAAATACTTATGAAAAGACAGTTTATACGGCGGAAAATCCTCAAACAAAACACCAAACAGAATATAGATTGACAACGCCTATAACTACAGTAAACTTTCCTATTAAAAAATATGATACCTATCCTGACGTGGACTTAGAGTTAGAATATGATTTTAATTTTTTGGTGATGGCACAAATGGGCCCTCGAAAAAATGTGGGCAATACTATAAAATGGTTTATTGAAGAATTTAGAAATGAAGAAGTAGGCTTGGTTTTAAAAACAAATATGGCCAAAAATTGTCTCCTAGATCGTGAAAAAGTCTATCATGATTTTAGGCGCCTCGTAGAGCGTCAGGGCCCTCGTAAATGTAAGATGTATCTTTTACATGGAGACATGGAAGACAACGAAGTGCATTCACTATATCTTCATCCTCAAATCAAAGCAGTATTGAGCCTAACCCACGGTGAGGGTTTTGGATTACCATTATTTGAAGCCGCATATTCGGAAGTGCCTGTAATTGCACCCGGATGGTCGGGTCAACTTGATTTTCTTGTTAATAGAAAGACAGGTAAAACAGAATTTTTTAATGTGGAATATGATTTGCAGCCTATCCCGGAACAAGTCGTGTGGGAAGGCGTTATTATTAAAGAATCTATGTGGGCTTATCCGCGCGAACATTCTGCAAAACAAAAAATGAGAGAATGTTATGCCAACTACGAAGAAGCTCAACAGCAAGCCGCCACACTAGCAGCCCGAGTAACCGTGGAATTTCGCGAAGAAAAACAAAATGAGCAAATGGTCAACGTAATTTGTGATGCATTAGGCATAAACAGCGTTCAACAAGATGAACAAATTGTAGAATTTGGATAATGAAAAAGATAGTATTCATTGCTGATTTTTTTATTGAAGATCTCCACGGTGGCGCCGAAATATGTGATGCTATTCTGATTAGTATGTTGAAGGAGGATGGGTTTGATGTTATCAAGTTCAAAAACTCCCAGTTAAGCCAAAAACACATTAAATTGTATCATTCATGCGGGTATCATTTTATTTTGTCTAATTTTACCTTAATGTCCGGCCCTGTCTCTAGTGAATTAATAAAACACCCAGGATGCTATAGTATTATGGAACATGATCACAAATATGTAAAAACCCGTGATCCAGCCGTTTATAAAGATTACCTTGCACCATTTCAAGACATTGTAAATCGAGAAATTTACATAAATGCGAAATGTATTTTTGCACAATCTAAAATTCAAGCGATGTGTATTCGAAAAAACCTCCAGATTAATAATGTTATTAATTTAGGAATGAGTTTATGGACCGATGCACAATTAGATATAATTGAACAAAATCTTGCTAATCCCAAGGAGCCCGATTGTGCCGTAGTTAATAGCAGCAACCCCACTAAGAATACTGCGGATACTATAAAATTTTGTGAAAAAAATTCATTATCTTATACTTTGATTGGTTCATCGAATTATGCTGAGTTTATTAATCAATTGTCGCGACACGAGACATACGTTTTCATTCCGTGTGTTCTTGAAAGCTTCAATAGAGTACTTTTAGAAGCACGTATGCTCGATTGTAAAGCTAAAACCACCAATCTTAATGGATGTACCTCGGAAGATTGGTTCACACAATACAAGGGAAAAGAGCTTATAGAATTTGTTAGAGAGCAAAGACAAGTGGTCTTTAACAAAATAAAACAGGGAGTATTGAATGAAAAGAGAAACGAAGATATTAATAGCCTTAGCGATAATTCTGACATTACTGTTATTTTAAATGCATATCGCCGGCCTTACAATCTTAAAATGCAGATTGATGCAATTAGAAATCAAACACATTTCCCCAGGCAAATCTGGCTATGGGTGAATTATCACAAAGATAATAAGGATTTTGATTTTAAATCGTTAGATGTGGATAGAATTTTCCACAATGACTATAATTGGAAATTTTATGGAAGATTCTCAGCAGCTTTATTGGCTGATACCGAATATGTAGCACTTTATGATGATGACACAATTCCGGGAACCAAATGGCATGAGAACTGTCTAAACACAATGAAGAGCAATGAGGGTATTTTAGGAAGCGCCGGCGTCATTTTAAATGGCGCACAATACGCACAGCACGATAGATGCGGCTGGCCAACACAAAATACCGAAATTACCGAAGTAGATTTAGTAGGTCACGCCTGGTTCTTTAAACGTGAATGGCTAAGGTATTTGTGGCAAGAAAAACCCACCACCTGGGCGAATGGAGAAGATATTCAATTTGCGTTTATGGCAAAAATCCACGGTAGTATCCCAACGTACTGTCCCCCACATCCGCCAGACGATAAATCTATGCACGGATCTGTGTTAGGAAATGAATTGGGTATCGATGACAAAGCCACGTCGACCGATAGTGCTGTGTCCCATAAACAGTTTTTTAGTGAGAGAGACCAATGTGTGCAAGCAGGGCTGCTAGCAGGCTGGCAGACAGTAAGGAAAATTGAATTATGAGTAAAGACTTTCATGAAGAATTTGATAAAATTTTAACCCTCTTAAAAAAGAAAGAAAATTTTGCTTTTACTCGTTTTTCCGATGGCGAGTTATTTATTATGCAAAATAAAACTCTTATTCTGGCGCCGCAACATTATGTTACGGGAGAGATTAGAGGGCAGAACAGATACACCGCCGAAGAACAAAAGGAATTCCTTCCCGAGAGGGATCAGTTTTATAGGGAGAAGCTAATTGAATGTTTTAAACATAATCAACACAACTACTTCAAAGGTGTTTGTACAGCATCTGACGGTCACGTTGGCCAAGAAAATTATAAGTGGCAGTTGGAATTGTTGGATGGAAATGAAGACAATCTCACATTCGCGAATGTGTTAATAAACGCCAATTATCGCCGATTTGTTGAAGAAATAATTCCCCTCTTGGTTGATAGAGAGGTGATATATGTAGTTAATGAGTTGGCCGATATTTCGCGGCTTCCATTTGAGATTAAAAAATCATTTAAAATAGGTACAAATTGTATGATAAATGATTATAATATAGTAGAGGAAGTTAAGACATATATTGCACAAAACAAAATCGAGAATCATATTATCTTGTCTTCTGCGGCTAGTTTGAGTAATTATGTAACTTACGAATGCTTTAAAGAGAGTCCCAATAATACTTTTTTGGATATTGGAAGTTGTCTCAACCCACTCTTGAACCTTGAAGGGTGGAAATACACTCGTGGATATTTAACTCATTATTGGCTTAATAGCGGGAGCCCCTTTGGCTCACAGGTTGACAAATGGTAGATTTAAAATTCGTTAAAAATAACCCTAAATATTGGGAGTTTATCCGGCGCCTTCGAAATATGGAAGGGGTGAAAGAGGGATTCATTCAACAAGAGGAAATTACAGAAATTGAACAAGCGGAATACATGCTTGAATATAATAATAATTTTTGGTTATGTCTCGTAGAAGATATTCCTGCTGGATTTGTTGGAGTTATAGAAAACGATATTCGAGTTGCCACCCATCCTGATTTTCAAGGGATGGGAATTGGATCTTTTATGATTAATCAAATAATGACGATGCGCCCCCAAGCAACTGCCAAAGTGAAAATTCAAAATGATCGTAGCTTGAAGTTATTTGAGAGATGCGGATTTAAAAAAAAATATTATGTGTTGGAGAGAGATTGAGACACAATCCTTACAAAATCGTGAAGATGTTTGAAGAAACAGTAGCTGACTACACAGGCGCCCCATATGCGATATCGACAGATAATTGTACGGATGCTATTTTGTTGTGTTGTAAATACTTGAACGTTAAAGAAGTCATCATTCCTTGTCGCACTTATTTATCGGTCCCCCAATCAATTTTACATGCAGGCGGTAGTTTAAAATTTGAAGATATCCGCTGGAAAGGGATTTATCAATTAAAGCCTTATCCCATCTATGATGCTGCAAAGCGTTTGACTGCTGACATGTATATTCCCGGTACTTTTATGTGTCTGTCGTTTCATATTAAAAAACATCTTAAGATCGGAAAGGGAGGTATGATTTTAACTGATGACGAAGAGGCTACTAAATGGTTTAGAAAAGGTCGTTACGAAGGCCGCGATACCGTCCCCTATCACGAAGATAATATCCAGATTAATGGGTATAACGCCTATATGTCCCCTGAACATGCAGCCCGAGGCTTGATGTTAATGCAGAATTATCCAGAACATAATGATGATATTCCCGAAGAGCCATTTTATCGTGATCTACGAGAATTTACGTTATTTAAAAACGTGGAGATGAGAAAATGAAGAATGACAAACTCTATAATATTGACGAAATCCGGGATATAATCAAACAACATTGGACTCCATATCTTCAAATGACCAAGGATTCATTTGAAAGTTATCATGAGAGCATGACTGTAAGTAATCATTTATATCGTAATGAGGATCCAGAATATGTGTCATATATGTTGGGTCCTATAACACGAAGCCCTAATTGGTGGAAAGGTAAGAAGGCCTTAGATTTTGGATGTGGGTGTGGCAGAAATATAAAAAATCTATTAGATGCTGGGGACTTTTTAAGAGTAGATGGGTGTGACATATCTCTTAAAAATAGTCAATATTCTAAGAAATATGTTGAACAATTTTATGACTCTTCTAAAACCCACACCTGGGAAACGGATGGCTATACTCTTAAACCTGCACCGGACGAAGAATATGATTATGTGATGTCGCATATTGTTTTTCAACATATTGCTAATTATGCGATTAGGCTTTCTATTCTTGCGGATATATATCGAGTTTTAAAACCAGGTGGAATGATCAATATAAATTTTATGGATTTACCCTCTGTTGGCCCAGCTTTACCAGCAGTTGAATATCTCTCCTGTTACCCCCCAGTAAACATAGAACCATCGGAAATAGGTATGGAAGAATTTGCGCTGCTGAATTGTGTAGTGGAAGATAAAGAAAATATAATTAACGATTTCCTCGTACTTGGGTTTAAGGATGTTGTATGTCACACAGGAACAGATATAGGGACAGGAAATTGTAGTTATTATGCATGGGGTTTAAAATGAAAATTGCTCTTTGTTTGTCAGGATATTTTAGTTCTTTAAAAGATCTAGATTCTCGTGGCCAAGATGGTTATGCGTATATTCAAAAGCACATTCTATCAAAGAGGAAGGAAGGGCACGAGATAGATATATTCTTTCATAATTGGGAACCGCATTTAGAGGCTTTATTATTAGAGGCGTATCAACCTAAAAAATATATCATAGAACCTCAAATTGATTTTAACGTAATCGCCGAAAAACACCATGTTAGTAGAAAATATTTAGATCCACATGGACACTTGGGAACTTGGACAATCAATTCTAAGCAGGGTCACGGCTATGTGGGCCCCGAAAGGATTTTAAGCCAATACTATTCTGTTCAAAAGTCTTTTGAATTAATGAGAGAATACGAAAAAGAAAATAATTTTAGATATGATAGTGCTATTAAAGCTAGATTTGATCTAGGAAGAATTAATCGTACCACTTCGGGCCCTGGAAAAACCAATCCCTGGGCATGCCAATGTATAGACTTTAATCCGGATTATGATATGTCTAAATTCTATCAAGTATATTGGGATTTATTTAATGAAGGGCCCGCAGATATGTGGTTCTATTCAAGCTCTGAAAATATGGCATCATTTGCTACTTTATATGACAAAACTCTTATGGAGTATTTACAATTAGGTAGCGAATACGCCAAAAATGTAACCGAAGGATGGCCACAGTCCTCTTCAAATAATTTTAGAAGTAATGAGTGGCTTAAACCACTCACACAGAGAACCTCTAATTTACATCAATATCCCCCTTCGATGGTTGTTAATGCTATTTTGCTTATGAAATGGTTTTTAATGGATCAGGGGTTGTGGGAAAAAAGCGAATTATTAAAAACAGAATGGGAATAAGGAGAACATAAATGAACATTTTAATTCCTTTAAATGGCTCTGGTCGTCGATTCACAGAAGAAGGATATTCGGCTCCCAAGCCTCTGATTAAAATTCAAGGTAAGCCCATGATTTATTGGGTGATTGAGAGTCTTAAGATTGATATAGACGACCAGATAGTTATTGTGTACAATAGCGCATTAGATTCTTATAACTTTTGTTCTATGCTGCAAAACCAGTTTAATGCTATTGATTTTAAGTTCATTCCTTTAAAGTATGAAACCCGAGGAGCCGCAGAGACTATTTTATGCGGCCTCAACAACATGACTAGCTCCGAATTGGACAATTCATGCATGCTTGTTGACTGCGACACCATCTATTTTGACGATATTGTGCAAAAATATAAGAAGAAAGAAGGAAATGCTATTTTCTATTTTCAAGATAACGACGATAAGCCTATTTATTCGTATATTAAGATAAACGAAGCCGGCAAAGTACTCGATATTAAAGAAAAGGAAAAAATTTCCAATAACGCAAATACTGGGACGTACTGTTTTAATAGCGGCACCATTCTAAAAACATATTGTCAGAAGCTTTTAAACTCCGGAGATCGAAGTAAAAACGAGTTTTATATTTCGGGCGTTTATAAAAAGATGATCAACGACGGAATCTCAGTACACTCTCATCTGGTAGATGATTTTTATTGTGTCGGAACCCCAATCCAGCTTCAGTGGTTTGCATCTGTTGTTGGATACGGAGATAGGCAAAGAATTTGTTTTGATATCGACAACACGTTATTAACATATCCCCGAGTTAAGGGAGATTATAGTACATGTGAGCCTATTCCTGAAGCAGTAAGGTTTCTTAAGTTCGTTAAGAGCATGGGAAATGAAATAATTCTCTATACTGCCCGTCGTATGAAAACTCATCACGGAAACGTTGGTAAGGTCGTATCGGACATAGGCCAAACAACAATCGAGTCACTAGAAAAATATGGAATTCCATATGACGAAATTTATTTTGGCAAGCCCTACGCACACTGTTACATTGACGACATGTCGGTTAATCCTAAACTATCATTAGAAAAACAATTGGGATTTTATAAAACTGAAATTGAACCTCGCGAGTTTCACAACATAGAACAAACAGAACATACGGTTACAAAGCGCGGAGAACTATCGGGCGAGGCGTACTGGTACAAGCATTTACCAGTAGAACTATCATGCCTAGTACCCAAAGTGCACACAATCAAGAGCGACCAGCTAGTTATGGAGCGAATTAGTGGAATTTCTCTTTCTTATTTGTATGTTAACAATTCACTAACCATACACAACTTAGAAAGCCTGCTTCAGTCGCTTGAAAAGCTACACGAGTTTGACACAGAACCAGCAGCGGCGTTTAAAGCACGCAAAGGGTTGTATGACAATTACGATCTTAAACTGTCAAGAAGATATTGCGAATACGATTATAGTACATTTTCGGACTCATATCAGACGTATAAAAAGATACACAATAAGTTGGCAGAATATCGCAAACGCGATCTGGCTATTCCGGGCATAATACACGGAGATCCGGTATTCACAAATGTGCTTCTAGATACGACCAACAACATTAAACTAATTGATCCACGCGGTAAGCTTGGAGACAATGAGACGATTTACGGAGATATATTTTACGACTATGCAAAGATATATCAATCTTTGCTCGGGTACGATTTCATATTGTTAGAAAAAGAATTTAATGAACGATATATGCAGGAAATGATACAATATCTTGAAGAGCACATAAAGGACAAATACGGAATTAAACGTTTGACTGCCGTGAAATTAATTACAGCTAGTATGTTATTTTCGCTAATTCCGCTACACGACAACAACAAGTGTGAGAAGTATTATGGTCTGATTAATGAAAGGCGGCTGGTATGAAAATTGCTTTGTGTATTTCTGGGAAACCGACAGGGTTTGAGACAACTTACGGCACCACTAGAGAAAACATTATGCGAGATCGAAATGTGGATGTGTTTTTGCACTGCTGGGAAACAGACTCGATAACACAAAAAAAGATATTGTCTTTGTATAGGCCAGTCGCATATGAGGATTTTATGAAGAAATGAGCCATTCGTATGCATTAATTTTCTATTCTCACAGCGATTATTCCGATGTCTGGGCCCCCATGTTCAAACAAGCGGACAAATATTTCCCTAACTATCAAAAGTATCTCTTTTCAGATAATAAAAGTACAGAAATAGAAAGGCCTAATTGGACTTTAATAAAATATGATGATACAAAAAAATATCAACAACGTTTAATTTATTGTTTGGATCAAATTGAGGAAGAAATAATTCTGTTTCATCATGAGGACATGTTTTTGTATGGAGAGCCCAAGTATGAATGTTTAGAAGAGATCTCCACTGCAATTAAAAATGAAGAAATTGATATTGTAAAACTAATTTGTGCTAGTTATGGAACGCTCGATACGTCCAAAAACATTACTTCTCTGTCTTATGTGTATGAAAATCCATTAAATCTTAAATTTGCGATTCAACCGAGTATGTGTAGAAAAGCGCAATTGCGTTTTATTTATGATAAAACGGGAGGAGACAATATTTGGTTGTTTGAAACGTATTCATCTGGCACTGTTGACTATTTTGATATTAAAACCGGCATGACTTACCTCCCCGAAGATGAAAAACGAGGACAATTTCATTGGGATAGTTCTATATATCCTTATTTTGCAACAGCCATTGTCAAAGGAAAGTGGAATTTTTCGGATTATGAAGAAATGCTTAAACCTCTTTTGAAGGCAAACAATATAGATTATGGGATCAGAGGAACATGCTAAGTTTAGAATTGGTTATTTTTGATTTGGATGGCGTGTTAGTAGATGCTTGTGAATGGCACCGTGTGGCCTTGAATGAAGCTCTTAAAGAAGTTTGCGGATATGAAATTCCCTTGGAAGAACATTATAAAACATTTAATGGACTTCCCACTAATGTAAAATTGGAGAAGCTGATCAGCAGGGATATCCTGGACGCAACCCAACAGCAAAAAGTTTATGCTTTAAAACAGAGTAAAACTATTGAGATTATCGCACAGCACTGCGAGAGATCACAAGAAAAAATAGATTTAATTAAATGGTTAAAAGATAAGGCTATTATAGTCGCATGTTTTACTAATAGTATTCGTGAAACGGCTTATTTAATGTTAGAAAACACGGGCATCATTGACGAACTGGATTATATTCTTACTAATCAAGACGTAGATAAACCAAAACCAGATCCCGAAGGGTATAAGAAAGTATTACATTATTTTGATGTTTTAAAAGATAATGCGATGATTGTGGAAGATTCCCCTAAAGGTCTCAAAGCAGCCTATGCAAGCGGATGTAAAGTACTAAAAGTTAAAAATGCAACAGAAGTAAATACACAGAATCTAAAGGAGTTTATTGATGAAAGTTTTAATTCCAATGGCGGGTGAAGGAAGCCGTTTTGTCAAGGAAGGATATACGTTTCCAAAGCCTTTAATTGATGTTAATGGTAGGCCCATGATTCAAACGGTTGTAGAAAATCTAGATTTTGATTGTGAGTATATTTTTCTTGTTCGTAAAGCCCACATCGATCAATATGGTGGAATCATTGATACACTGGCACGAATCACAAATGGAAATTTTACCTATATTCCTGTTGATGGTTTAACCGAAGGCGCCGCCTGCACAGCATTATTGGCCGAAGAACAAATTAATACTGATGAAGATTTATTGATTGCGAATTCGGATCAGTTTATCGAATATGAACCTCAAAATTTTAATATGTTGAAAAATTTAACTACGGTAGATGCGATGGTCTTTACATTTAATGCAGTTCATCCTAAATGGTCTTTTGTAAAAACAAATTCCCGGGGATATATTATTGAAGTGGCCGAGAAAAAGCCTATTTCTAATATTGCGACTTGTGGGATTTATTGGTACCGGCGAGGCTCGGATTTTGTAAAATATGCTAAACAAATGGTAGAGAAAAACGTCAGAGTAAATAATGAATTTTATATAGCACCCGTATACAATGAACTAATAGGCGCCGGCAAAACACTTATTCCTTTTTATGTGAGCGAGATGTGGGGAATTGGAACCCCAGAAGATCTCCGGAGATTTTTAAAAGAAAAATGAACGTTGGTGAGCCAAAAAAAGACTATCTGGTCATAGTATCAGGAATGTCACAAGCAGGAAGCTCCTTGTGTTATAATTTATTACGACTTCTAATTGAGAGAGCCCACCATAATCTTACCATTTTCCACCAGGGACGCGGCGAAGTTGCTGTTCGTTTTATTAATGATAATTTGCGCACCTATACTATGTGTAAGCAACACGATTTACCTAGGGAATCTCCTATTCACCATAGCCACCCCGATCACCTTCAAGTTAAAGCACCTGCCTGGACGGTTTTTAATGTCAAACGAGATATCCGCGATACTGTAGCGTCTGCTCTCAGAAAAAATCCAGCAGAATCAGATATAATAAAATTGGCTACGCAAAATATGCAGTATCACTACGATTGGAGCCACTTAGCAAATTATGAATGGGTTTATGAGAACTATAAAAAAGAGCCCCTGTTAACAATGAAAGAAATGCAACAAGTTTTGCATCTTAATCTTTCCGATCAGACGTTAAAGAATGTTATTCATCAAGCTGAAAATTTAATAGGCATCTTTAAATATAACTTGACAGAGGTAGATAAGAAAAGATTTTATGATATAACACGTCTAGAGCCGACCCAAATTACCAATAAGGGAGCTATTGGAGGCTATAAAGATGTTATGACTCCTTCTCAAGTTGCACTTTTAGAAGAAGAATGTGCGGACTGGCTACGAGAGCATGGATATATGAAATGAGTGGAGAGCATTGTCCAATCTTAGTTGCTGGAATGGCTCAATCCGGTAGTACTTTATTATATAATATTATTTTAAATATTTTGGATCTACAAGGCTTCTCCAAAGGTTATCGTGGCGGCCTAGCACCTGTTGATATAGCTCATGTGATTGACCAGGGACAGTATTCGTTGTCAAAAGCACATGATAAAACTGAGAAATGTATTCAATTTTTACAACACAAAAATATTAAAGTTTTTACCACTCGCCGAGATCTACGAGATGCATGCGCCTCCCATGTTAGAAAACTAAAAAAAAGAGGCCTTTTTAAATTAGGGAGCAATCTCTCTGGAAGGGCGCGCCATTATTTAGAATGTTATTTAGATTGGGAAGATCGATCTGATTTTGAATTTATTTATGAGAAATATAAGAATGGAGATGAGAAAAGACAAAATCTCATTATTCGCGATATTGCTCAAATTTTAAATTTCAAGCTTGAAGAAAAAGATGCGGCTCATATTCTATATCTTGTAGAAGAGGTTTTACCCTCCGAAGCACAATATTATATTGAAGAAGTAGATAGCAATACGTTAATGACAAAATATCATATAACCAACAAGGGAAAGGTTGGAGGCTATAAAGACTCTTTGACGTTAGATGAAATTAAAGAGATAGAAAGCGCTTGTGGAAGTTGGCTACGCGAAAAGGGATATATGAAATGAGATTAATAGCACATCGTGGGAATATTAATGGATCCCATGCACAATTAGAAAATGATCCATCGTATATTATAGCCGCACTTCAAAAAGGATATGATGTCGAAGTGGATGTATGGTATAAAAACACACAGTGGTTTTTAGGTCATGATAAGCCACTATTCCCCGTCTCGATTGAGTTTTTAAAAACCGAGGGTTTGTGGTGTCATGCGAAAAATTTACAAGCCTTAGAGAATATGTTGTATACTAATATAAATTGCTTTTGGCATCAACATGATTATTATACTCTTACGAGTTCCGGTATTATATGGACCTATCCTACACGCCCAATTTGTAAACAATCCATAATTGTTTGTCATACCTTGGAGGAAACTGTAAAAATGTCTACTCAAAATATATGGGGAATTTGTAGTGATTATGTGGAGAAAATAGAAAATGTCTGCAGAATTTAAAAAGGAATGCCGTGTTCCAATCAAATATGTTACCAAAGGCTGGGGTTGGGAAAGATGGATAGTTAATTGTGAGGAATATTGTGGCAAATTATTATTTTTTGAAAATGGAAAACGATGTTCTTGGCATTATCACAAATTAAAAGATGAAGTATTTTACCTTCAATCGGGCTTGATAATGGTATATTATTCGGAAAACGATGATTTAACGACAGCTTCACAACATTTGCTGACACCAGGTGATAATTTTCACGTATATCGAGGCTTACGCCACCAGATGGTGGCCCTACAAGACTCAGAATTATTTGAATTCTCAACTCAGCATTTTGATACCGATTCCCATAGGATCCTTAAAGGAGATTAAATGAAATTAGTTGTGGTAACAGGATGTTTGGGCCTCATCGGCTCTTATGTAACGCGTCAATGCCTAGCTAAGGACTGGAAAGTGTATGGTATTGATTGCTGTACTTATGCAGCGAACGAAGAGTTTTTAGACGAATTTAATCATAATGAAAATTTTACTTTTGTTAAGAAAGATATCGCTAAATTGACATATCTGCCTGATTGCGATTACGTAATTAATGTTGCGGCTGAATCACATGTAGGCAACAGCATTGTAGACAGCACCGACTTTATTCAAACAAATGTGTTTGGTGTTAAAAACTTATTAGATCTTATTCGTAACAAACAAAGCAATGTAAGTGATCGGCCTGTGTTTTTTCATTTTAGTACAGATGAAGTGTACGGCGATATTACGAGCGGCGAACACATTGAAACCGATATCCTAAAACCCAGCAATCCTTATTCTGCGAGTAAGGCCGCGGCAGATATGTTAGTTTTTGCTTGGGCCAGAACTTATGGAATTAAATATTTGATTTTACGTCCGACTAACAACTATGGAATTGGACAGTATCCGGAAAAATTAATTCCCGTTACCGTTAAATTATTAAAAAGAGAAAAGAAAATTAAACTCCATGATAAAGGTGAGCCCATTAGAAATTGGCTACACTCTGATGACACCGCTAGCGCGGTTATTGCGTTGGTTGAATCCGGCGCCACAAATGAGATTTATAACGTCGCCGGCGGATTTGAACAAAAGAACATCGAGACAGTCAGCAAAGTATGCGAATGTTTTTTTGGTGAAAAAAGAGATTGGACAACATATTTAGATGTGTCCTTTGTCAGAGAAGGACAAGATGTCCGCTACGCCCTAAACGATGATAAATTGCAGTCTCTAGGTTGGAGACCGCGGAAACATTTTGATAAAGAAATCAAAAAAATAGTTGAACACTATAAAAATACCTTTAAATGGTAAAGGAGAAAACATGCAACTATCGAATCAAGCTCTTGGAGCAATTATGATGGCTCTTCAAGAGTCGTTAATGACACAAAGCGATATCGTTCCGGTATTACAGGGATTTGAATTAGAACAGACAAATGAAGGATTGGTCGTTAAGAATCCACCCACGGTTAGATTTTCTAATGATGAAAAAATCACAAAGGATGACACAGAGACCGTGGCACGCTAGATGCCGCGTTATAGATATCAATGTAACAAATGTAAGGAAATTACAACTGCTTTTCATGGAATTAAAGAGCGTTATGAAGATTGTAATAAATGTGAACAAAAGCAAACAATGGAAAAGCTTTTGTCTACCCCTTTTATTATAAAAAAAGAAATTCCCAATAATTTGGATAGGCCGGTGGGAGAAATAACCACTGAGTATATCGAGATTAATCGTGAGATTTTAGAACAACAAAAAGAAGAAGCAAGGAAAAAGACACATGAGCCGACTTGAAATTATTTTATCAGCAGTTTTATTTCTTTCAGTTCTATCAAATATAGGATTGATAATGTACGTAAGAGGTGCAATAATAAGATTACTGTTTGTTTCTGAGGAATTAGGTGATTTACAGCAGATGACTAATGCGTTCGCTGAGAATTTAAAAATAGTTTATGAGTTAGATATGTTTTATGGCGATGAAACACTTAAATCTTTATTGCATCACGCTGTGTCCTTTAATGAACAATTAGAGACATTTGAATACATCTATTCTCTGACGGAAGAAAACACACCACAAGGAAACTCAACAGAAGATGACGGAACAGAACAAGACGAAGAAACGCAAGAAGAGAACGGCTAATTATTATTTTACATCTGTTCATGAAGAAGCCATAATAAAATATACTAACACTGATTCGCTTGAAGAAAGAACAGAATTATACATAAAGTATATTGGGCCGGCCCTAAATGAAATGGTAGATAAAATTGTTTTTACCTATAAATTTACAAATTTACCTAATTGTGATTCGCTACGCGACGAATGTAAAATTTGGTTGATGACAATATTAGATAAATATGATCCAAATAAAGGCTCTAAGGCCTTTTCTTATTTTTCGGTAATAACTAAAAATTGGTTTATTCATAAAGTTAAAAAACGACAAAAACAAAATCGAAGAGAAATTGGTTTTGAAACCCTCCCTAAACGTTTTGAAGAGGAGTTTCTTTCAACAGACGACTCCTACTTAACTTATCGGGAAGAAGAAGAGTTTTGGTCTCATTTTTATAAAGAATTACAATCATGGGACGAGACGCAAATGAAGGAAAACGATTTAAGGGTTTATAAAGCCATCACCATTCTTTTTGAGTCCAAAGAAGATATTGATATTTTTAATAAAAAAGCTATTTACTTATATCTGCGCGAGATAACAGGATTGAATACTAAACAAATTGTAAATTCATTAAAAAAGTTTAGAAAGAAATATAGCACCTTTAGGCAGGAATGGGAAAGCGGAGCATTATGAGCAAACGGGATCTAGAATCTTTGATTGAAGAAGCATTAGGAAATATTCGTAGCGATAGAAAAATTGCGAGAGAATTTCTTAATGAAGTCGCCAATCAAATAGCAACGGATCCCACACAAAACAAATATTTAAGCCCTGTAGCAGCAAAACACGTGGAATCACTTCAGCGATCTAATGAACAACTGGTTAAAATTATTGCTTTGAGACAAAAGAAAGCCAAACCGGGATTTGATTTGTCCGAGGATGATAAAAACAGTCTTTTTGACATGATTCAAGGAGAACCCATCGATGAGTAAGAAGATCGAACCAAATAATATTGTAGGAGATTGGTTATACGATGACATTTATGATGTACGAGGAGAAAGTATCCGTAATAAAATACAATATAATGCATATGGCATTCAGACTGTTTTTGAGGCAATTGCCCTCACCGATCCTTTTCCTTTGGATGCATCGCAAGCATCGCTGTTTTTTGAATCTAAAACCCTTAAAGCACAAGGAGGATTATTTGAGCGATTGGCACAACTATGGGAGGACCAGGATATAGCTCCAACGGCACCACAAACGATGTCAAAGTTTATCATTAAAGCACGTATAGATAGTATTAATTCCCCGCATGCATTTTTACCCGATCCGTGCTCCGAAGCTTATGCCGCTAATCCTGAAAAAGCTAAATCCATTATTTCGATGTACACTACTTTTATTTCTACTGCTGATTATATTTCAGGAAAAGCCTCAAAATTACCCAAAGCAGGCGATCTGATTAAAGTAAGATTAAGAAAGAATTTTTTTAGCTATGATCTTGTATGGGGGGAGTTTTTGGGGATCATTGATGCAAAAAATATTAGTATCGTAATTAAAGACAAGAGTGTAGAATGTACTGATATACCGAAAACCTTTGATTCAAGTTATCTCAGCACTATACAGAGCCTCAGAGGCGATAATGTGGACCGTCCCGGCACCGGGTGTGGAGGGGCTAACAATCCAGTACCCAACAAGAACAATGTAATAGAAATTGACGCGTCAGCCACTACTTACGCCAGCCGCAATAAGCATGGAGTAAAAGTTCCCGGCGGCAATAATTATAGATTTGAGCAACCTCATTTAGGACATTTAAAGTGGTTTTTTGAATCGGCGACACCTGCTGTTAAAAGAGTAATAAGATTTAATGGAAATGGCTCAGGAGATTTAGAACCCTCTACCCGCGATGGGGTGTGTTTGACCGTAGAAAACGAGGCAAAATTCATCGCGGATAATTATCCGGATGTTGAATTTATTGGATTTGGCTTAGATAAAAGAGGAAATGCTCACCGAGGTTATCAAAAGGGTCAAGGATATATTGATACTTGTATAGATACGGATAAATTGTTAAGTGATCCTGTTCCCACATTAGTTCATTGTAAATCGGGTGTCGATAGAACAGGATTTACAGTAGCATATTATTTGAAAAATACGGTCGGCGGCTCTTGGAAATCGGATCCGCAAAAGTTATGGGACTATACGGTAGATTATAATCGCAAATGGAAAATATCTAATTCTGGTGGCGGGCATGCCTGCAAGGAGAGCGGCTATGCCAAATGTGTAGATGGGTTTTGGAGTCTTTCAGGGGATGATGGATGGTGTAATCAATACATGGCGGATGGCAAAAAGAAACGATGGGATGGGTGTGCTTCGTGCAAGGACACCAGGATCGTAACTTTACCCGAATAGGAGAAATATATGGCGGTACTTGATCAACTTAAAAACTTTTGGGACGACTCGTTAAGCGATGCTAGCAACGCTTACGATCTATATTCAACCAGCATCCAGGGCGCCCTCCAATATGACGCCCAAGGGCCTCAAACTGTATTCACTGCCATTGTTTTAACCGATCCGTTTCCTTTGGATCCCAATCAAGCAAGTCTTTTCTTTGCTTCTTCTACTGCGAAAGCCGCTGCCAGTTCTAGCATGTGGAAAAAATTAAAAGAGACTTTTGGTCTTGACAAAGAAGATCCGGTACCTCCAACTGTAATTTCTAAATTTATTTTTAAAGCACGTATTGATGGACCCAATTCGCCTCATTCATTTTTGCCCGATCCCTGTTCGGAGACTTACGCAAAAAAACCAGAAATAGCCCGCGCCGTTACTGCGCTATACACTACCTTCATTTCTACAGAAGACTATATCTCTGGTGAGGGCTCCAAATTGCCCAGACAGGGGGATCTGGTCAATGTGAGATTAGGTCAAAATGTGTTTGGATATAATTTAGTTTATGGAGAATTTTTAAATCTCGTGGATACCTCTTTGATTACGGAGACCCAAGCACAAGCCCAACAAGCGTGCGAAACTTTGTTTGAGAATTTTGATCCTAACGATGTGGCGTGGTCGGGAAGAAACATAGGGGGCGGTGGTTCCAGCGGAAGAAAGGGCATGCCAGGTGAAACAAGAAATATCGACTTTTCCTCCATTAAACATGAGAATAAATGTAGCCCCAATGATGAAAGCGGTGCTCCCAATGCAGAAACATATTTTGGCAAGGCAGTCTATGAAAAATGGAGAGATAATCTCGGAGGCCATGAGGGGACCTACGATGGCGATGGATCCTGGAATTCGGCCGGCTATATTGGGCGCTATCAAATGTCGATAGATGCAATGATCTCGGCTGGGTATATCCACTCCTCCGTTAAAGCTGGGCTTCCCAAGCAGGTAGGAGGCGCCAAGGCCGCTTATGTGGCAATGTATGAGGACGACGGCTCTTGGACCGGTACGGCGAATGTCAAGATCAATAGCTTGAAAGAGTGGCAAAATTCCAAAGCCGCTCAAGATGACGGCGCGCTGGACCACACCAATGGTAAGTTTGCAAGACTAATAGATTTAAAAGCGGTAGATCTGGACAACGCACAAGATGTAGCAGGTATGCTAGGAATGGCACACTTGAAAGGCGCCGACGGAGCCGCCAAAGTGCGCCACCAAGGAATCGACAAAGCAGATGGTACATGGGGTACCACCTCGCCCGGCGGGACGTTCCCTAGCACCTATTATATTGAACTGGGAAAAATATGTTAACCACCTATAAACAAGAGAGAGAATAAAATGTCCAAAGAAAAAATATTTAATTATGACACATTTAGTGATTACAGGAAAGCCACCATTACCACTGTGCATTCACAATTAGCGGAGGGTTTAACTTTAAATAAAGCGCCCTCGGATAGTGGTTTGTTTAACCAAGACACACCTGAACCAAGATATCAGTATATTCCGGCCAGGAATGAAAAGACAATTAAAAGAAAGAATGCTTATATTTCCTTTGGAGCAGACCGTCCTTCTACTATTTCGAGTGGTTATGGAAAAAACGGCTCCCAAAGAGCTAGTCGTATTGACATTGTGGTGGGAAGAATGTCATCACTTCTTTCTGCCAACGATAAAAAGCCGTTAAGGCCTGGAACGCAAATCGACAATGATTTTGCATCGGATGCAGCTAGAATTTATATTAGTCAATTAACTGATATAGATAAGAACTTTGGATTAGCCGGCGGAATGATTGGTTCTGTAATTGGGCGTTCTGCAATTGGTATTAAAGCGGATGGTATTCGAATCATCGGCCGAGAAGGCATTAAGATTGTAACCGGAAAAGGGGAAGGCTTTGATGGATTGAGTGTAGACGGCGAGCTTAATTCACGCGGCGGAGACATAAAACAACCGGCGCCTCCTATTGAGTTAATTGCAGGAAATAGCACAGGCGAAAAAGTTGTATGGGGAGGAATGTATCACCCCGTGGAACATTACGAATTTCTCCAGCCCGTTTTATTAGGAAAGAATACACGAGACGCATTTCTAGAATTAAGTGGAGTGATTGATGAATCATGGGCAGCTTTATATACATTTGTTAAGCAGCAATGTCGATTTAATTCGGCAGTAGGAAAAGCGATGACTATGAAAGGGCCCCCAAAAGTGGTGGCAACGGCACTTGTAGGCGCACTAGCCACACAAGCCAATCTCATGTTAAAAATAAAATCTAAAAATCCTCTTTATCATTCTAGAATAAATAAAACTTTTTGGGAAAACAATTATTTACAACCCTGGGGATATCATTTTATTTGTAGTAGAAATGTATATACAACTTAATTATAGGTAATAAGATGGCAGAATCAAAATTTCTTAAATGGCAAGATAAAGATGGGGATATGCTTCCTGACGTATGCGCAGAGTTAGTAGATATTCCCGAAGAAAATGTGTGTTTGGATTGTACTCCAAAACCAAGTGCGGCCGTTCCTGATTGGTTAGCATGCACAAAATTTGCACCCTTCCTTAATGAACAAGAGTGCTTATATCAAATCACTATAATAACCAAATATAGAACTATTCTCACAGAGACATTGCTCGAAAGAGATAGTGACAATTTATTGACCTCAGAAGAAGCAGAAGCTGGCATTGAGGATAGATTTGAAGAATATGTTGATGAGGCGATGGAAGCATTGTTGGAGTATTATAATAAAGATACGTCCGAAGAATCAATTGAAGCTTTGAAAGAGGTGGTAGATTATACTGAGTATGATTTAGATCCTCGCCCTACATCGTTATTGAAACTTCTGTTTTCGGTTCCTTTTACTGATTTAAATGAAATAGAAGACGCCGAAGATGAAGAAGATGAAGAAGATGAAGGAGAAGAAACCGAAGTCTCTTATCGTATTTCTGATCTTAAAGCTAAATTGATTAAAATTCGTAAAGGGTTGAATTTGTACAGTCGGTATCAAAAGATTTATATGGCAGTAGAGGGAGGAGGGTTGTATGTAGACGAATCGACTTCGCCATACCGAGAACCCCCGGACTTCACAGATCCAACAGCGCCAACTCAAACAAAATGGTCACCTACCATTTTTAGTTTGGCTCCTTATGGAGATTTAGGGCTCATTGGAAACTCAATAATGGCAAAAATTATACCTGATTTAGATAATTTTCTTAATGGAAAGGGATACAATATTAGAGGAGCGGGATTTGGAGGAGGATTCAAGGATAAGGTTGTAAGTGTAGAGTTTAAATTTACGAAAGAATTTGAATTAAAGAAGTTAACGATTTTCACCGAAGGATGCGGCGAAAAGCCTATCATTTTTATAAAAAAATTAAGTGGTTTAAAAAGCAAACCCGCCTTTAAAGATGCTACGGCCATGGCCTATCTTGCTCGATTAGATGATATGGAACGCGATCTTGAAGCCCGAGAGCCAAAACCCTGGCTAGAATTTGTGAAAGAACACACGTACCCGCCAATTTATTCCAGCATCAATGCAGCTTATTCTAATACTGATCCAGCAAACAGTGTTGGAAGCTGCATTGCGGATAATTTACAAGCGGAAGGAAAGCAATTGGGTCAAGATATTATGGACGAGGTATTCAGTATTGGTGACGCCATTGAATATCAATTTCATAAAAGTTTATGTGAAGCTAGTTTAGGAAAAACAATTGAAAAATTTGGTAAATTAGGAGTCGTTTATGATCCCAACACCGAAGAATCAAAGAATTGGAAAGTGATGGCCATCGAACAAGCTTTCAAAGAATTGGAAGGAGACGATCAAGTATTTGTAAGATTTTGCGCATTAATTGGAGGATTAGCTGCTGATGGTGCTTTCCCAAAACTGGGAATTGGAAAAGAATTAGATGATTTGTGGACTCACGGTTTTCAGCGAGTAAAAGAATGCGGATTGTTAGGGCTCTCTGTCGACGCCATTCAGTGTTTGATGGGAGGTTTGTCTCTTGAAGAAGCACTGGCAAAAATAATCCAGACTGCGTTACGCACTATGTCCATTGAGAATTTTGGAGATTTATTTATTGGCTTGCCTCCTGAAAAACAAACAGAATTAGATGCATTGGTAAAAAAGAAGCTGGAGAGTGGTGATATTTTTCAAGCTAGCGATCAAGGAGGGTTGGCTGGCTCGGGCCAAGAACTCTCCGATGCGTTAGCCGGTAAAGTAAGTGTTAACACGGATACCCTTCATATTTGGGGCGACAGAGATAAAGCAGCCAAAGCAAAAGAAAAAGAAACAACCCCCGGATTCCGTAATAATCCAGGAATGACGGCCGCCGAGATGCAAGATACATCGCAACTTCAACGAAGAACCTTAGCACAACAATTTGACCCGGGCTCTATTGCCTCTACAGCCGAAAGCGAATTAAGCCCTAATGTTATTTTAGAAGCATATGCGTTGGCCCTGATTCAAACTTATTCTGATAATCTTTTGGATTTAATAGGAGAGCTTAATAAATTCCCAGGTGCCCCTTTAATTGCGCGCCTTCTTGCGGCTTTAGATTGTCCGAGACCTCCTATTTTAAATCCCAGTGTTATGGATTGGCTCAAAGATTTAGAATTGCCATGGTGTCGCCACCGCGGAGAAGTTGTTGCCCCTCGTTTAGAAAATCCGTTTGGATGGATTCCTAAGTGGGCCGATTTTTGGGATAGCCTGTTTGAGGCGATTAAAGCAGCCATTACAGCAGCCCTCGTAAACATATTAATGAAAATAATAGTTAAACTGTGTCAGTTGATAGGAAATGCAATGTGTAAAGCCCTTGAAACTGTAGGAGATTTAGCAGCCTCATTACCTGCCATGGCCACCGGACGCACTACCTTTCAAGATGTTGTTCGTGATTCGATATGTGGAGATGAAGCCACTCAAGAACAAATTGAAAATACTGTGGTCGATATGGTTTCATCGATGGGCGTTGGTGCCGCAGCATTGGCAGACACAGAGCAAGCTTTGTCATTTGCCGAAGATGTTTCGTCTGCATCCACCGTTAACGAAATATATAATGCATTTCTGGGAGATCCTGGAGAAGACTTTTTGACTATTTGTGATCAGATTATCGAGTTTGAATATCCAGAATATCGTTCTGCGTTACCCAATAAAGAATCGATTGGAGGTTTTTTCGATAATATGGGTAATGTTCTTCCAGAAGAATTTAAACAAGAAATGAAAAATTCAGTGAATGCTCCATCTAATTTAAATTCAATGCCCGCCAATCCTACTCTTTGTGCTACTCCGGAGCAATTAGAAGACTTTAAAGACTTGCGATGTCAGCTTTTAGAAGGAAGAGCAACGAAAGAACAGTGCGATCAAATGTTTGATAATATGCAGAACAAAGCTCTGCGCGATTTAGACACTTTGGGACAGTTTGTTCAATGTGGGGTATCGTGTCATATAGCGGATAATATGCCCCCGATGATTTCAGATCCCGGTTGTGACAATGGCTTGATTCCATTTGAAGAGGAGAGCGAAATAGCGGCAACCACCGGTGCGCTAAGTGATGATTTAGAACAATTAAAAATTGATTTCTCTTATGATATGTTAGGTAATGGCCCAGGAATGGCCAATTGGGGACTCATAAATATGATTTTATGTGATACATTGGGGATGCCTTTTACTGCTCATCAAAGAAAGGTGTTCGGCGATTTTGGAAAACAAAATTATGTTGATTTTTATGTTGATCAAGATGCCGACGAAGACGGCGCCGGATATGCAGCCGTGGGTAATCAAAAAGGAGCATATCCAGAAAAAGTGGCAGAATGGTTAGAAACTAGTTTACAAGAGATGTCTCCGACTTTTGAATCGACTAATGACATTCAAGAGGCCATAGAGTATGCTAAATCTTTTGAGGATTTTGGGATATCAAGTTTTAGAGGAAGCCCTCAACAATTATTAATGATTCCCGATCTTGGCTATAATGTTGAGAGAAGCGAACCTAATCTAGCGACTGAGCAAATTATTTTTGTCGAAAACGCACGCAAAGCAACACCGGACATGACTTTTACTTATTATGATAATGGCGCCGGGGAAGAAGACAACGCCTTTGGCTACGGGTTTAATATAGAAATGTATCTTTCGGACATAGTGGAAAAAACCGAAGATGATGAAGTGACGTATGTTAATAGAAAAGATGATAATGTGAGAATAAGGATTATCGATGAATATAATGTGGGCTCCGCTCCAAATCCTGCCACTGACTATATGACCAAAGCGCAATCAGACGAAGCTTCTTCTGGTACCACTGACGATGATAAAATAATAACGTCGGAAGAATTTGAGTTTTTGGCGGTTGATGATACCTTAAACAAGCTGTTTGAAGAGTTTAATTTAGACACCGCTCAAGAAGCCAAGGGAGGAAGTCGATTTAGACCTTCTTATTACACAGAATTTCTTAATACCTTCGAAGAACATCAAGATTATCTACCTCAAATTGTTTTATTAAAGAATTTATTAGCAGATTCTGGAACTGATTTGGAGCTAAGTGATTTAAAAGGTGACTATGATTCTTTTATGTCGGGCATAACAGCCACATTTGTTGACGCCGTAGCTCAAAATTCAGCCTCTTTCCTTTATGGAGCTAAATTTGATGATTTAAGCACCGAAGATATAGAATATGTGACGGAAAACGGAGTGCCCTACTATGAGGCCACCAATGA
>NZAS01000233.1 GCA_002686195.1 Candidatus Pacearchaeota archaeon
CGTATCGGGTGGCCACCAATGACTCATTACACAGAACGGTTTAATTTTGGTACAATAACAATTATGCCTAAATATATTATTTTTAATAATGACAGCCATCCCGTGAAATATGATTATGTCTTTCATGCAAGAGCCAGAGAATTAAGAAAACAGGATAATTGGAGTACCGAAAATTGGGACAAGCTTTTGGCTTTATTAAAAGAAGAAGGAAAAAGTGTTGCATGTATTGGAACAAAAGACGAATCTTTGTGTATTGATGGCGCCGAGGATTTGCGTGGAATAGATTTAGAGCAATTGTGCAGTATCTTGGCGAACACAAAATGCGCATTTGGCCCTTCTTCGGGGCCCATGCATTTGGCTAGTTTGTGTCATTGTCCACATGTGGTATGGTCTAAGGACGGCAATCGTCTTAGATATAATGAAAATTGGAACCCACATAATACTCCTATTTTGTTCTTGTCGGCACATAGTTGGCATCCAGAGCCAGAATATGTGTTTGAAAAATTTAAAGAATGGAGAGAGAGTGATTAATTTAGGAATTATTGGAAACGGTTTCGTAGGCTCTGCAGTCGCGCATGGATTTTCTCTATGTGCAACTTTGAGAATTTATGACAAAAACGAGAAACTTTCTACGCATTCTTTTGACGATGTAATAAAAAATAGTGAATTTATTGTTGTCTCTGTTCCTACTCCTTCCAGTGCCAAAACAGGCATCATTGATTTGTCCATTATGGATTCTGTCATGGAAGATATAAGCGCACTGATTAGTCCTCACAGTATTGTCATTATTAAATCGACAGCTATTCCCGGAACCACGGATCGCTATATGAAAAAATATCCTCAAATGAATATTGTTTTTAATCCAGAATTCCTTTCAGAAAGAACGGCACGCATGGACTTCATGAACCCCGCTCGCATTGTGATTGGGGGCGCCCCGGAGCCCCGTAGTCGGGTGGAAAAACTATATAGGAATAGATTCCCTCATACTAAAATTATTGAGACAGATGCGAAGACAGCGGAGTTTATCAAATACATGTGTAATTGCTTTTACGCTGTTAAAATTTCTGCTTTCAATGAATTTTATCAACTAGCTAAAAAAATGGATGTTTCTTGGGATGCATCGATGGCTGGTATTCTAAGCTCAGGATGGGTTAATCCCATGCACACCCAGGTACCCGGCACAGATGGAGACTATGGTTTTGGGGGAAAATGTTTTCCTAAAGATATTAGTGCATTCATTCGCTGTTTTGAGGAAAACGATACAAAACCTTCAGTTATGAGAGCGGCATTAGAGAAAAATATGGAAGTAAGACAAAATCTAAATTGGCTCTATATTGAAGGAGCTATTAGCAAAGAGGGTCCAAATGACTAATTCAATTGATTTAGGAATGAAGCATGTAGACAAAGGCTGGGGATGGGAAAGATGGATTGTAAATAATGAAGAATATTGTGGAAAGCTTTTATATTTTGAAAATCAAAAAAGATGTTCCTGGCATTATCATAAACTAAAAGACGAAGTGTTCTACTTACAGTCAGGTTTAATGATAGTAAAATATAGCGAACAGGACAACATTGAGGAAGCAGAGCAGATTGTGCTTAATCCTGGTGATAATTTTCACGTTTATCGAGGGTTAAGGCACCAAATGATAGCACTACAAGATTCAGAATTATTTGAATTTTCAACACAACACTTTGATAGCGATAGTCATAGAATTATAAAAGGAGATTAATATGCATTTATCAAACCAAGCCCTAGGGGCAATCATGATGGCTCTTCAAGAGTCGTTATTACACCAAACGGATATTGTTCCGATTCTTCAAGGATTCGAAATTGAAGAAAGCACAGAAGGACTTATTGTTAAGAATCCTCCCACCGTAACGATGCCACAAGATCTTATTAATGCAGAAGATGCTAACGAGACAAACGATCCAAATGCCTCGTTATAATTACGAATGCGATAATTGCGGAATTATAATTACAGTATTTCATGGATTTGAGGAAACGTATACAGATTGTGACGCTTGCGACAATAACAACACCATGAAGAAAAGATTATCTGTTCCGTTTATTATAAAAAACAATTCCGCTGAGACACACAATGGCAAGATTGGCGATTTAACTAAAGAATACATTGAAGCAAATCGTGAAATTTTAAAACAACAGAAAGAAGAAGTTGAAAAGGAGAATTATGAGCCGACTTGAAATAATATTGGCAATTGTTGTAGCGCTTTCCGTTGCTTTCAACATTGGACTGATTGCATATGTTCGGGAAGCAATTCTTCGCCTATTGTCAATTTCAGAAGAGCTAGGGGATTTACAACAAATGGTAAATTCCTTTGCCAATCACTTGCAAAGTGTTTACGAATTGGAAACGTTCTATGGAGACGATACTCTGCATGCCCTCTTGGAGCATGCTGTTTCGTTTAATGAACAACTGGATACATTTGAATATATTTATTCACTAACTGAAAAGGAAGCCGAACTGAATGATAAAAAAGACTCAGCCGAAGAGGAAGAGGAAGAAGAAGGGTAAAAATTATTATTTTACCATTGATCATGAAAACGCAATTATTCAATACTCAAACACCGATTGCATAAAGGAAAGAACTAAGCTTTATATAGATTACATTCAACCAGCTTTTGATGAAATGGTAGATAAAATAGTCTTTACTTATAAATTTACAAACTTACCTAATTGTGACTCGCTCCGAGATGAATGTAAAATTTGGCTGATGACGATATTAGACAAATATGATCCTAGTAAGGGATCGGCGGCGTTTTCTTATTTTAGTGTTATTACCAAAAATTGGTTTATACACAAAGTAAAACGACAACAAAAACGCAATCGAAGAGAGATCGATTATGAGAACATTTCGAAGTCTTACGAGGAACAATATTTATCTACTGATGATTCTTATCTCACTTATCGTGAGTCCGAAGAATTCTGGAAATCATTTTATACCGAATTAAGTTCATGGGATGTTTCTCAAATGAAAGAAAACGATATAAAGGTTTATAAAGCTATTAATATTCTTTTTGAATCAAAAGACGATATTGAAATTTTTAACAAAAAAGCTATTTATTTATACCTGCGCGAGATTACGGGTTTAAATACCAAACAAATCGTTAACTCGCTTAAGAAATTTCGTAAGAAATATGGTAATTTTAAGCATGATTGGGAGAATAGTGGCACATGAGAAAGGACAATCTTAAAGAACTTATCAGCGAAGCTCTTGATAATATTCGTAGTGATAGAAAAGTTGCGAGAGAGTTTCTTAATGAGATTGCAAATCAAATTGCTTCCGATGCCGAACAAAACAAATATTTAAGTCCCGTGGCAGCAAAGCACATCGAAACTATGCAGCGATCTAATGAACAGTTGGTTAAGATTATCGGACTTAGACAAAAAGAACAACCAAATGCATTTGAGTTGTCGGAAGAAGACAAAGACGGTATTTTTGATATAATTCAAGGCAAAAGAGAGGCATAAAATGGATTGGTCTGTATTTTCTGATCCGTCTCAAGCTATAGGGTTGCTGGGCCATTGGCTGGAAGAATCATTTGAAGTAAACACTTTTGGAGTGGGATATAGCCAAGATGAATTCCGTGCACGAGTATTATCTACTCCTTTGGTATATGCGCGCACACAATCGGGAATAGAAAAATATAAATTTTATGGAAGAATCGCAGAGATTCATGGCGAACTCTTAGACGATCCTTGTGATCCTGATTACTTAACTGATCGAGTTGCAGCAGACAATTTAATCCAGGCCCATACCGAGTTTAGATCTGTAGGGATCACTGAAAAGCCTGCAAAAGGAGACGAAGTGATTGTGAGACTTAAGCGACAACAAACTAGTGTTTTCGGACAGGAATCTTATGATCAAAAATTAGGAGACTATGTAAAAATTTCTATTCCTTTGGCAGATATTGCAGGCGCCTATACTCCTGGTAGTGGAAACAATTTGAGCGCCGAAGAATGCGCTGCGATTGCGACAGCTTTTGATGATGCCACCGGAGGTACCGTAGGCGGCATGAACCCTCAAGCGCGCCCGTCTAATGACACAAATTTAGATGTATTAGAGGGGGTAACTCTTAAAAACAGATTGGATGCCATGTTGGTGCGCCCACAAAAGGAGATTTCTGATTGGGAAGGTATTGTTTTACATTATACCACCAATAGCCAGAGCGAAGCCACTATTGGTTCTCTTGGGAGAGATGGTTTGTCTTATCATTTTCTTATTGAGAAAGATGGCACAATTGTTCAAATTGTGAAAACGAATAGAATGTCTTATCACGCTGGCCCAGGATACAATAGTACTACGATTGGAATTGCTTTCGAAAATGAAGGGTTTAAATCAACAGACGAAGCCCCGCAAGATTGGCCACATTATCCACATCCTGCAGGAAGTAGAAGCATGAAAGCGTGGGAGCCTTACACAGATGTTCAACTGGCAGCTGGTCTTGTATTAGTAGAAGGTTTAAAAAAGAAATTTCCTTCTATTGCGAGCGTTTATCAACATAGCGAAATAAGTACCGGAGTCAAAGGCGATGCCGGTCCTATGACTGATGATATTCGTGACAAGATGTTGACAGTCGTAAGTCAGGGAACGGGCCCACTTCAATGAGCGAATACGAAGAAGATCCTAGCGAGTTCACTACTCCACGCAGCGGGATGTCGTTGTGGAAGCGCGCCCTTGTTAAAAGCTTAGAAAAAAATGTTTTTGGTAAAGGATATAGCAAAGGGCAATTTCGAGCGGTTGTTTTATCAACTCCGGTTCCCATGGAGCCGTCAAGCCAGGGCAAAGACGAAGGAAAGTGGAAATTTTTTGGAAGAATAATTGGTCCAAATTCTCCACATGTTGAGTTGTATGATGATCCTTGCGATCCGGATTATTTAGCAGACAGAGATGCTGCTGATAATTTAATAAGCTGGCATACTGAATTTCGTTCGTTAAGTGTTAATGAACGCCCTTCAAAAGGTGACGAAGTGTTGGTAAAATTAAAACGGTTGCCAGTGGGTACCATTGCAGATCGCCCTTATGATCTTAAAATTGGTTCGTATCTTGAAATTCTCGTTCCCTTAAATCAACGTGCTGCCGCATATGGACAAGAAGAAGGATTAGCTGCAGAAGAATGCGCTGCGATTGCTACAGCTTTTGATGAAGCAATCGACTGGGCGACAGTGGGTGTCGGCATAGGTGGAGGGATGGTTATCCAACCCCAAGGAGGGGTAATGTCAGGCAAACAAGCTACATCTAAACAAGGAATCAATTATTTTAGATTTGAGAAAAGTCTTGATGTGTTGGATAGTTCTGTTCGCGCCGATTTTGAAGCATTTTTTGCGTCTCTGCGCGCAGTCGGTATTGTTCCTCAGATAACTTCCGCGCGCCGTAGCGCCAAGCATCAATGGCTGTTATATACAAAGCTTTTGCCTTCAAAAGCTGCAGATCGTCCGTGTAATTCAGATCATCAATATGGTTTTGCAATTGATATGAATGCTACAAAGAACGGCAGATCGATTACTTCAGCAGCATCATCCACGAGATGGAAAGAAATAGCTGATATTGCATTAAGACATAATATTTTATGGTATGGATATCGTACTACTCAATATGATCCAAAATATCCAGATTCTAATAATCGAATATATGCGAATTGGAGAAAAGATCCCGTTCATTTTCAACATATTGGTAGCCGGCCAGCCAAAGGAACTGCCGGTCCACTTGATACTTTGAAAGAGAAGTGTCGAAATTGGTTTTGGCGCAACCCTGCATCTGGTACTGGAGCAGATCCAAATAGATCGGCAAAAGATTCACGAAGTTGGAATCGTGCTTTTAATGATAATTTGAGTTACATCGAGCCGGATGCGCTTGTTGCGACAGCTGCATATGACGTTCCTCCTTTATTGGTGGATCCAAGCGCAGTACCTGCCGAGGAGTGTCGCCCTCCGATGGCATGCACCGGCGAGGGCGCCGGCGATCCTGAAGACACTGATCCTCAATCCGCCGAAAGCGGCTAATTAGTTTTAAAAACTATATAGGAAAACGATATGACAAAAAAAATACCTTTATGGCCCGATGAGGCAGCACGTTCCGCAAAAGGGTTGACAGCAGAAGCAGCAATAAGTCCTTGGAGTTCTAAACTGGTATCTGAAGGCGCAGTTAACCCCAATGTGATACCTCCAGATTCAGGCTTGTTTCATACTGTAGGGCCCGCACCGGCGATTTCTTACAAGGTTGCAGCTAATGAAAAAGTTCTTCCTGATATGAGCGCCCGCGCACAAATTGTTTTTGGAACGGATCGCCCCAATA
>NZAS01000234.1 GCA_002686195.1 Candidatus Pacearchaeota archaeon
CAATCACATTTTGATTTTCGGTGTTTCCATTTTAGTTCTTTCATCTACTATTTCCTCTACCCGCTTGTTTCTATTATAAAAATATAACTCTGTTTCTAATTCTTTTACCTTATCTTGTAATTCAATTATATCTAATGCAAAGGTATTTCGTTCAACCCTTATTATATCCCAGTACTTATCTTTAACCTTATTACATTCTCTGGCATACTTTAAATCTTTTTCTAACTGTTCTATCTTCGCTATAGCTTGTTTATGTTTTTTTATATCCATACCTATTATCTCCACACCATGATCATTACCATCTGATTCTCTCCAATCAGGACCCTTAGGAAACTTATCTCTATAGGACATTAGTCTTTCTTCTTCCAGAATTTAAACACTGATTCAAGGTAGGAGCCAATCCAAGTACATAGTATGATAGTTGTAATCATAGATTCCATAGGATTTAGTATTATAAATAGCTTAATAGATGTTAATACATCATATATTACCATTAGACAGAGGCTGCCATCCAATTTTCTCTGGACTCTTCTGGGTCTGGACACATACTTATCTTACCTGAAGGATGCCTATCTGCATATTCAGTCTGTAGAATCTCTTTCATATCAGCTACAGCCATGTTAGTAAGCGTAGGTTGACCTCCTTTAATAGTAACTTCATAGAAGCCTACTTCACCATCATAAGATGGAAAGAACTCTTCTAATTCATCTTCTATTGTTTCAAGCACTGATTCTAAAGAATCAAAGTAAAAGCCTCCATTTGGGATATCATGTACCCCTATTATGCGAGCTTCAGCTAGAGCACTAGTCAGGGAGGTTGCGATGATCAGTTGTGAGTCATCCACATCCATTCCATTCCATATGATTTGATAAAACGTCATTGTTTTCTCCTTAGTTTCTTTAACAGATTAGTAGCATTTTCTAATAAATACACATTAATATTACCATTACAATAAGAGCATTCAGTGATTTCATTTAATACTCCCAAGGCAGGTTATCATCTTCTTCCATACGTTCACCGGCATACATGGGGTCATAGTACTCATCCTTCCGGAATGGATAGTTAGACTTATAGCAGGAATCACAATACAAGCCTGTAAACATGCCGTAAGCATCCTTTCTTGCCCAATGGTGATATAACAGTTCACCATGGTTAAAGCCTTCGTCACACTGCTTACCACAATCATCACCGGCACAACGTACATCTATATCATAATCACTCATTTATTCTCCTTTTTAATTAGGCTTAGTGCTTGGATCTATGTATAAATACCGATCTATATTAGTTGATACCTCATGAAATACAAGCATTATATCAGTTGCCATTCTCTCAAATGTGGCTGCTTCGCCATCCCATTTCTCTTCCATCATTAGCATAAGTCTCTTCTTTAATATCTTGCCTAGTAAGATATGCTCATCATCTGTATACTGAGACATTAGTATCGTACCAAGAACTTAGTATCAGAGTTCATATTTGATGCTTGGCGTAGTACTTGAGACCCAGGGAAAGAAGGTGCATGTGACACAGCACGCTTCATCTGGATTGATCGACACGCTTGTTCCAGTGCAGCGGGCGTATAGCGGAGGCCGCCAATTTCCCTAAGCAATGGACCTATATGTTGCGTGTAATCCCAATCGTACCCTCTTGCTTCAGCATATGTAACTGATGCTACCTCGGATCCTCTTAATACTTGGAGTGTTCCTGTCAATAGATAAGTCTTTTGTGCTGGCACTAGCTTATTATTGATATCACCCTCCTTAAGGTACTTAGAAGACTTAAGTATTTGAAACAGATCCACTTCAACAATGGCTTTGTTCCGAAAATGAAACTTATACATGTCCATAACACAAGAAGATGCTGGAATCCTGACGTATCCAGTTACTTCTCTATTTGAGTTTCTGATGCCCAATTGTATAAACATGCGATGTGTAGGCAGCTTAACATATAGATTCTTTAGGCTCTGTTCTACCCTTGCATGCGGCGCGGGTTCGGAACAGAGCGTTCCATGTGAATTACATGTAGGAAGCTTTTCCCACCCTGTAGGCGACTTGGAGTAAAACTCAAAGTCTGGTAGTAGCATTTCTGGTCTTATATTAGACATAATGCTTCTCCTGTTTTATATTAGAATTGATGCGGATACGTCATGTAGAGCCGCCTAAGTCTTGAATCTGGGGGCCATAAGTTCACAATAAATGTTTATTGTAATCTATATGTAATATATGTTCATTTACTTGTATACTGCAAGTAAATTCACGGTTATCTTTCTTATCTTCTTCTATTCAGTCCCATTATAAACTAATTGGGTTTTCATGTAGCTATTATACCCCTCGCTTCGCTCGGGGAGCTATTTGATTCTAGGGAATCATATTGAAAATAGGAAAGAGCCCTCACCTCGCCGGCGCTGGCGCGCCGGCTCGGCGGGTGGTACTAACCAACAAACAAAAACTACTCTACATCTTTAAAATCAGCATCCTGAACACGTGAATGAGTAGTGGGTACCTCATCAGCGGTATCTATGGATTCTAACCGACTTTTTGCCTCAGCAGAGATCTGTCCAGTCGCACTCTTGAGGAAAGCCCAAGCTGCACTTCCAGTAGTTCCAGCAGCCGTAGCCACTTTACTACCAAATGCTCGCCCAGCCGATTCGAACTGATCAATCAATTCATCCCGGTTGACTTTGTCCACAACTTCCTTCTGAATACGAGCTTCAGGGTCGGAAGGTGCCACTTTCTCTACCTGATTCTTAACTGCGGCTTTAGCTGTGCCAACATAGCTTGAGACTATGTCTACACCTTGCTTAGCCCAATCAAGAATTGAGGTGTCAGATGTGGTTTTAGCTGCTTTGTGAGCGGCTCTCTTCTGTACTGCTTCGTCGTAATTAGACATGGTATTTCTCCTTTTATCTATTGTACGGTTGATCGAAAGACAACGCCGTGCGCCTTTCAGTAAATATTTCTTTCGTTTCCTCTATCATCCTATTAAACCATTCAGTAACTTGAGGAGAAGAACTAGCTGGGTATGTTGCTACAAACTCATTAAAGTCTGTCTCAGCATCGTTGAGTCCGTTTTCGGAAGCTCTACGTATCAGCTTTGTTTGATTTGCATGAAACCACGCTGTATCAACACGGCCCGGTTTAGAGCTTATTGCATAAATGGGTTTCAATTTATCTCCATCTGTTGGATCATTTGTGAGAATGATAGGTCCACGTTTATGGTAAGTAAAGGATTGTAAGAATTCTACCTGCTTATTCTTAGCCTCTTGAATACCAGCTGTTGTCTTCCACGCAGTATAAATAGCAATTGCTTGCTTTCTACGTGTAGAAGCCAATTTGGTGTTTTTAGAGTTTAATACTTTACTTATACCATCTTTTTTCAAGTATACCCTGGTTCCAGTCCCCATGGTTAAATCCGTGGAGGTGTATTCAGGTTCTTTTACTACAAACAATTTATTCATGTTTGCTCCTAATTGAAGTGAAAGTTTCGTTTAACGATTTTGGATAAGCCTCTAACAACGAAGTGAATTAGAGATCCCACTAGTATTGCAAAGAGTACTGCTAATGTTAGTACTGCTAGCAGTAATTGCACTGGGTCCACTATGAACATACTTTTTCCTTTTTGTCCAATATTACAATGTGCTCTTCCAACATCTTTGCAAGGGCACGTATGCTCAAATCTAGGTTTTGTTCACGCAATTTGTCATCAGACATAATTCGCTTACTAATGTTTACTACTGTTTCTTTAGTTGACATGATGTCTCCTTATTTAGTAATTAGAATGGGCAACTATCTCCACCTGTAACAGATGGCGTGGACTCCCCATTGACCAAGTCCACAATAAAGTTGACTACTTTTGGATGTGAAATCAGCTTTCCATAGTTTTGCACTAGTTTTACTGTTCCTGTCCATTTTGGATCATCGACATCTTCACCAAACATAGCCGTGAACTCTTCATAATTTAAGTCACAGGATGTTTGGATAACACTACGGATCATGTGCATACCATCATCGATTAGCTCATGTGCTCCATTTATGGCGTTTACCATATCTTCTAGTTCTTCATTAATCTGGTCCACAGTTATAGATTTTCTGACTAGCGGTTCTAAATCTGGAAACAGTTCTTGTTGATTTTCATTATTCATTCTCATAATTCCTTTTATGTTTTTGTTTTCGACTGTACTTTTTCTTATCCTTCTGCACTCTGGTGGGAGGCACTCTAAAGGATGCACGTGACAGTGCTTTAACGTGTTTTAATTTATTAAGTCTCCTTTTCCGGAGTTTTCTTCGCTTCCTTGATTTCTTCATATGCTTCTTGTACTCCCTTAACTAAACCTCTCCGTAGTAGGGAAAGGCTTTTAAATAATAGTACTCCAGCTCGAAAGCCCGTTTTAGCAGCCATCTTGCCGGTTTTAATAGCCATTGTTTCAACTTTCATGCTTCAGCTCCAATATCCCGTATTAGCGTAGTGTCGGCCAATTGTTCTTTGACTGTCTTGTCCTCTGTAGCTTTGACTAACTTATCGAAATCATCCCCACTAAACCCAAAAGGCGTAGCTTTATGAAACATGTAAGCCAGCCATAAGAATCCCGGATAAATAAGAACCCAAAAAGGTATAATAAATGTGAGAGGCCATATAGTCCATGTAACTCCCACAATTGTGATAGCAAACAGATATTTAAACATTATACCTCCTCTACTTCAACATTGAAGCGTTTAGCAAAGAACACCAAGCGTTTAGTAGCTTCTTGATGCCTAAGCTCCCGTCGGACTACAATCTTTGTTAAAAGATGTGCCAACTTTGGAGATTGAGCAGGTCGATTACGATTAGGTTGTCGCGATGTATCTTTGCGTAACAACTTATCGGAAACGTTAAATCTCCGTTTATTTTTTGACATAAAACATACTGGTATTAGTTTTTTAGTTTTCACTGTTTTACTCCTTTTTCATTTGCATTATGGATTGTCTACGTAATAGCTCGCTCCAACAGTCCTTCACGAGCTTTTTATCAGTGACTCTTTTTGGATTATCAACTACAAGGGTCATATCGCCTTGTCCTGATACAAACAGAGCTACTAATTCTTTATAAGGTAACTTAGAAATCTCCATCAGCTACCTGTAGTACTGTTAAACCCAATTCTCTCCACATTTCAACAACCTGGTTACGGTCATCAAGTACATATTTAATATTATATTTATCTTTAATATGATTATCATAAATCTCTTTCTTAATTATTGAATCAGGACGACTATCACGTTCCGGCCGGATGAAAATGGCATCATACAAAACACCATGGTCCGAGAGCCAGACCTCTGTGTCATTTAAGCAGACGCCATCTCGTCCGGTAGTAACTAAAACTTTTAGACCAGTATCCTGAAGAATATGTACTAGGTCAATGATAGGGAGGTTGGGATCATCTTGCATTACTTCTTTCCAAGCAAATGGTGAACGTCTACCTTTCATTAAGGCAACAGTTCCATCTACATCTACAATTATAGCATCAATCTTCATCTTCATTCTCCTCTAAGCAATAACCCCAGTTAGATAATACGAATGCTTTTAACCAATCTTTATCAGCACTAGCTATTTCAATTGCCTCTCTTATAAATTCAAAGAGTACAATACCAGTGCGTTGATTCATTCTAGCATCATAAGAAAGAGGATCACTACCGCCTCGTTTACCACAGAAACAATCAGATAATGGAATATCCATTGAACTTACTTCACCAATTACTTCATTGGTTTTTTCTCCAAGTATATTCTTAACATCAGCAATTAGTGCACAAAAGAACTTATCCCGCGTATTACCATCAAGTGCTGAGTTGGTAAATACCTTTAATTCATCAATATTTTTCATCATAATTTTATATTAAACCTTTCTTTTTGCATTGTTATTACTTTACTGGGGACGTTATGAATAGACTTCGACCCGTGCCTATTCTCCACAATTATAGTATGTACATTATAGTCATGTTTCTTTGCTAATTTAAAATAGGGCTCCATCTCCCACTCTGTAGTAAA
>NZAS01000235.1 GCA_002686195.1 Candidatus Pacearchaeota archaeon
CTTGGTCCTGGCGCTCCGTTTACAATATTGACAGTTGCAAACTCATCAACTCAGGCACAGATTCTTTTTAGAGAAATAAAAGATAAAATGCTGAGATCTCCATATTTTGCAGATAAATTATCATCAGATAAAATGAACCAGGATTCAATTAATCTATTAACTCCGGCAGATAAAAAACAAAATGAAGAATTTAAGAAGAGAGGACTGCCAACCTCTCCAGGTTCTGTTGAAATTAGATGTGGACATTCCAATTCAGATACATTAGCTGGTATAGGTTGTTTTTGTCTATTACTTGATGAGATTGGTTTGTATAAACAGACTGCTGGCGCAAGTGGCGGAGACGCAATCTTTAGAACATTAACCCCTGCTGTTGCAACATATGTTAGAAAGGAAGATATGTTAGACGAAAAGGGAAATCAAGTAATTGATGACGATGGTAAGGTTGTTCAAAAAGAAATTTATGATGGTAAAATTATATGTATTTCATCACCACGTGGTAAGGAGGGGATCTTTTATGAATTATATAGACATTCTCCAGACGTAAAGCACAGATTAATGTGTAGAATGCCTACTTGGAAGGTTAATCCAAGTCATACAGAAGAATCTCTTCATAATCTTTTTCCAGAGATGACGGAAGAAGAATTTTCTATGGAATTTGGAGCAACGTTCTCGGGAACCGCTGGTCAAACATTCTTTTCTAGAGACCTTATTGAACGTGCATTTAAAAACAATTTAAAGCTAAAATCTAATGGAGAGCCAAATGCAAAATATTTCATGCATTTAGATCCAGCTACTAGCTCTCATAACTATGCACTAACAATTTGTCACAAAGAAAGATTTATTAATGAAAAAACAGGAAAAATGGATTGGAAGGTTGTGTTGGACCACGTAAAGTACTGGATACCAAAGCCAGGTCAACCTATTGTTAATAGGGAAATTGAAGATTATATCTTATATATTAGTAGGAGATTTTATTTAGCTTTAGTAACTTTTGATCAATGGAATTCTACAGAATCTATTAATAGACTTAGGGAATATGGAATCCCAGCAAAGATGACTAGGTTTACAAAAAGATATAAAATCATTATTTATGACAATCTTTATAATTTAGTATCTGCAAATAAAATAGATCTCCCACATCACGAATTATTAAAAAATGAAATGTTATATCTTCAAAGGAGATATTTACCAACAGGATATAGGGTTTTTGCCAAAAAAGATGGATTAGTTAGAACTGATGATCTGGTTGATTCCTTAGCTGGATCAGCGTATATGTCTATAGAAGAGGAATCAAACGGTTTACCTAAAGGAAAATTAGTGCGATTTGATGTATATTCAAATAATAACATGGTTTGGAATGGAATGCAGGGACCCCTCGGTATGGGACCTGGGTCTAGAGTTTCCAACGAATTAAATAGAAAATCTCCAAGGAGATTTTAACACAGGATAAATAAGATGGGCATATTTAACATTTTTAAAAGAAAAAAACAAGCATCTAGAGAACAACTTTTAGAAGAAAATAGAGACAGTCAAAAATTATCATCTGACGATGATTCTTTATCATATCAGTATAATTTAAGCGATGTTCATAAAAATGAAGATGTTCAGCCGGTTATATGTGAGGGATCTATGTCTGAAGGTAGTCATAAAAACACAGATTCAACAGAGACGTCTCTTGAAAAAAGAATGTCAGAGCCATCTAATGACGGAATGTATGCTCATAAGAATGATGAAAAAGAGTATTCAGCAACAGATATTAGCGTTGCATCAGAGAAGAGAGATAGAGAATTTAGAGATACCTATGCAGAGGCGGAGTCAAAACTTACAGAGAAAAAGAATATTTTTGAATCAATGGCTGGAATGCAATTAAATAGAGAGCCAAAGATGATATCTGATAATGTTCCATTGGAAAATAGTGGATTAAATATTGCTCCAGAAAGATTTAAGGATTTTGGAGAAACTCCAGGTCCAGATGCAAAAGATAACTTAAAAAACTATGGCAAGAATCCAGAAATTACTCCGATGAAATTCGCATCATTAAAAACATCAGATGAGTTATTGTCTATGATACGAGATGCGGATGCGATGTCTCTTATTATTAAAACACAAGCAGCAAGAGATGGAAAATCTATTGGAAAAGAGGAATCCATTCAACTATCTCAATTAAAGTCTGCAAAAACAATGATAGTAGAGTCCTTAAGGCTCAAGCAGGCTCAAGAAGAGATCGGAATGTCTCACGAGATGCTAGATCAACTAGTTGCTCAAGAGGAGCTAGAAAACGATTTTTACAAACAAGAAGAAATGGATGACCTTCATAGAGAGATGATGGAACAAGATTATAGTCAAGAGATGGAGGGGTTTATCCCTTCTGCGGAAGACTGCGATAGAGAACCTATGACTGACTGTTGCGGTGCTCCATTTGGTCATCCAGATAGTGACCTATGTTCTGAATGTCATGAACATGCAGACGTTTTCGAAGAGGAAGTTTCTGCAAAAATTGAAGAAATTAGTGAAAGATTAAAAGCAATAACAGGAGATTAATCTCTAATGAGGGTATTTGACATTACTCTTTTTAAGGAGGCTAGATTTGGATCTGGAACTCCAACTGCTTTTCAGTCTCCTGTAGACAGAGATGACCCATATCCATCTAATTTTATACCTAATGATGGAAAATCTAGAAGAATAACACAATTCATGAATCAGGGACTTCCAGGAGAGACTCCAGATATATCTTCGTCGGGAGGTAAATATAGCAGAAATGATATACCTCTTTCAGAAAATTTAGAAAAACCAGTTAGACATCCTTATATTAATGGCGGCGATCCTGACCTCCCATTTGGAGCAGGCGACGTAGATGGAAGCAATGATCAATATGGAAATTCCAATTACGGTCAACATTATTATAATGATGATAGTCCACTTTCTAGGTTAAACGAAATTAATCGATTAAACCAAGAATATAAAGATAAGCCTTATGATAGAAAAACTCTAACATCAAATATGGGTATGCAAAATATTCAATCAAAAGTTAGAAAATTGACGAAATCCTTATAGAGGGACTTTAACTTTAAGGAGATTATTATGCTAATAACAACAAAAGACAATTTAAAAGGGGAATTGTACATATCTGCCATCGGACACACGCTAAGGGCTGGTAGGTCTGTAACAATAGACGATTCGTATGCAAGTGATCCAGATATATTGTGGGCTGTATCAAAGGGGCTTATAGACGTAGAGGTTGAAAATCTATCATCAGATGCCGTTTCGATTGGAGATGATGATTATATTAATATAAAAAATATATCAAATAGTTTATTGAATTTATCATTTATTAATAAAACATTAGAGCCTGGTCATTCATTTGCCTTATCTCACGATGATTTCAATTCATCAGAAGTTTCTATGATGATAGAGAAAGGCTGGATTGAGATAGTTGTCAGTGAGCCAAAGAATGACATTAAAAAGATTTCCAAGAAAACAACCTCAAAAAAGAAGAAAACAACCTCAAAAAAGAAGGCAACTAAGAAGGTGGAATTAGACAATGAAAACATCGACGAGTTGGAGTCTAATAAAAACAAGGAAAAACCCTCAATAAATGAGAATAATTCTTCAGGAATGGATACCGTTACCATCTCTTTCCCTGAAGTGGACGATGACGGGATTATTTTTGTTGATAATAACAATGAGGTTGGTTAGTTTGATTAAATTTAATACAAAATTGGCAAAGAAAAAAAAGAAAAAAACCAAGACACAAAGCAATAAAGACACTTTGTGTAGGTATTGGTCCCTCATCTATCCATCAGACTATGCAAGTAAGTTGGTGGGTAAAAAGTGTGACTGATCAAATTACCAATATAGAATTAGAACATTTCGGAATAACAATACTGTCTCCAGATCAAATTTTACTAAATGGAGAGACAATATCTGTAGATTCTTTTTTCAATTCTATAATAGAAAGATATAAAAAAATACAAGATTTACAAAAAGATATTATCTCTGAGGTAAATAAGTTTTGTTACAATTCAGTTCGAGACACTTCGTTGGAGTTAAGTTGTCCATCTCTTGGCGCAATGAAATACTTTTTAAAAGAAGTATCTTCTATCTCTTTTTATGACTTATCAAAGCAGAGCGTTATGGCGTCTACATTAAATAGATGTGGCTTGCATTTATCTGCGTTTTCAAGAAAGAATATTATATTATGTAAAATGACGTTTAAATGGCTGAATTATCTTTTAAAGAAAGATATCTACTTATACGATTTGGTCAGCAACACACTTAAAGAGGCTGGACAGTTAGATCCCAATTCTCATCACAAGATGGCTCGCGGAATTCAAGGTCCGTGGGGTAATTTGGACTTACCAATGCAAGAGAGGGTATTTAAGTGGGATGATGTTTCTGAGGAAACATATGGTCGTCGTGCTGACATACAGAAGCAAAGAAGATATGTGATGGGACTAGAGGATATGAATGATCCAAACGTAAAAGTCGGATACTACTATAGAGAACTAAGAAATGAACCCTATCTCTTTTCGGATTCAGATACAGAAAGTCCATATCCTCATAGAAATGTACTTTGGGAGTCATAAAATGGGAACATTAGATATTTTATTAAACTTATTTCCTAATATGAAAAAGAACGATCTCTTATCAAAAGAAGCTCAATCTTTATATAAATTATGGAGCGATGCTTCGTGCAAGGTTTCTGATACTATTTTTACAAGACCTCTAAATCTTTCAATTGACAATGTCGTTGGAATGCAAAAAAAAGGATTAGTAGATTACGACGGTAACAAGATAGAGATTACATCTAATGGTGTTGATTTAATTAAAAAAATAATACTAGACGAGGATGATTTTTCAATATCATATCATAGGAAATGACAAGCATACTTAACATTACAATAATAGATACTAAACCCGTCACCAACAACGCTGTGCCCAATAAAAAACTATGGTATGACGCTAGCTCTAAAAAAATGATAGAGATTGATGGTGAAATCGGATTCAACTACAGTAAGGGTGAATTGAACGTTGTTTCTAAAAACATACAGCAAACAAAGTCAAATAAATCAAACATTAATGTAATGGATAGAATCGAGAGAGATTCTGACATTTTAGTGTTAGGTAAATATAAATATAATAATAAAACCATCATTACAATTGAAGTGTCAGATGAGGACAAAAAAGACCTATGTGATATGTTGGATGATTTTAGAGTGAACTATTACGATGGGTGATATTAAGTTTTTAAATATAGAGGTTGCAAAAACTCCACAACAACTGCAGAAGGGTTTAATGTTTAGGGAAAAACTATCAAGCAACAATGGAATGATATTTTCTTTTCCAAAAGATGATGTGTTAAGTTTCTGGGGAATGAATACATTTATTCCATTAGATATAGCTTTTATAGATAACTCTAATAAAATAGACTCCATTCAAAGAATAAAGCCTCACGATTTAACATCTGTAAAAAGTAAAAATAAATGTTGTCATGCAATAGAGGCAAACGAAGGGTGGTTTGATAGAAATGGTATTTCTAATGGTGATTTTGTTGAGATTTTTGAAGACAACCTAGGAAATTCTCCAAAGGTGTTTTTTATCAAAAAGCAATCTTCAGTAAAGACTGCTCAACTAGACAGTGATGATGTCGATGATCTATCCGAACCAACTAATGAAGAATTGGATCTTATTTCAAGAGACGAGTTCCTGAACGATTCTAACCCATCAGAATCCAACTACCTAGTTGATAATGAAGGTTTTGTTGATGATGAGTCAGATGTAACATTGGAGGAATTAGATGACGCTATTGATGGAGCGAGGGAGTATTTAGACAAACCGTCAGATAAGAAGGATGAAACCAAGGGGGTGCCAACTGATTTAGCTCATATACCAAGATTTGGAAGTGTATTTCAGGCTATTAATTGGGGAAAAGAAAACAATCAAACAATGTTAATAAAATATAAAACGATTAAGGGAAATATAATTTCGAGAGAAATTGAGCCCCATGATCTGTTTTTTGCAAAAACAACACGTAGGCAGGTAATGGCAACATTTGATAGGCAGGTAGGAGCACCAAGGTCTTTTATTGTAATGAATATTCTTGAGTACTCTTTTAATGGAGTTGAGTTTACTCCTAAGTTTATAGTAATTTAAAAAGGCGATATTAAATATGAATGATAAAATCATTAAAATCTTAAAAATAGCGTCCAAACTGGATGGTGCTGGTTTTAAGGACCAAGCATCAAGCTTGGATAAGTGCGCATCAAATCTCAATCTAATTAAACAAGCTCAATATGATGGAGTCCAGGGTTATTGGGTTAGAAACTCAAGATGCTGGCAAAATTGTTATAGACAAAAAAGGTCTAGCAATCCAGACAAACCAATCCAGGAAGTCTGGAATGATTGTCATAGTGAGTTTATTGGCTCCTTATATGGAGGTGAAGGTTCAGATTGGGGCAAGTATGCTTCCCAATCTAATGATATTAAAATCGCGTCAAAAGATCAAGCCAAGTTAATAAATACCCAGTTTGATAAGATGATGGATGATCTTATGGCTAGTGGAGAAAATGTTGAGTCTGCCGTCGCAGGTGCTATTATTAAGCAATGCTCAAGCTATACTGACTTGGTGTCTGAAATTTCAATATCTATATTAAAAGTTGCAGAAGATATAAAGTCCAATAACATGTCAGATGCAATGTCTCTTGTTGATGTTAGTGGAGCTTTAACGAAAGAAGCTCAGGGGTTCTTTAGAAAACTATTAGACACATTAAAGGGTGGCGTTTCTTATGGGAAAGATGCCATTGGTGATTCTAGAGTAAGGGGGACTTTAGAGAGACTGTCAGACAATGCAGTTGCTCAACTTCAGAATTTTTATGATGCAATGAAGGGATTTAATGACGTGGTTCAGGAGACATTAAATGTTGCAAGGACAGCCACAGATTCAGGAAGTGCAAGATTAAAAGATGCTGGAGAGGAAACAATACAGCTTTTAGATAATGTGTCAATACAATATGACATTCGTCCAGTTTTAGATAGAATTAGAAATCTACCATATTCGAGGTGGACGATTCCCAATGAAGATGTTGGTTTATCTGAGAGTGATCCTATGCCATCATTAGAAGAAGGTGTAGGTTCTTTGCCCGACACTATAGAAGACAGTGGTGCAGTTGGGAGCGATGTTGATATAGACACTGAAGTATCTCCATCTGCAAGCTCAGGAAGTCCAAGTGAATTTATTTCTGACAACATAGATACCGCAAAAGATGTTGCTACAACACTTCTAAATAATATGAATCAATCAGAAGAAGGACAAGAACAAATAATGAAGTTAATTAGTGGATTAGGAATTAGAATGTCTAGCCTTAATGATTTGTCATTTAATCTAAAAAAAGAATCTCAATTTAGAGATCAATCAGCAATGTTGGAAAAAGAAAGAAGCATGGATGCCTTAAGGGCACAACGTGATGCCATTAAAGATAGACCTAAAAAAGAGATGGATATGAAAAAAGACATGATGATGGGTTTGGTAAAACGTAATCCATATAGATTTTTAACAGAATTAATGAATATTTTAGGTAAAAGTCAATTTATCTCATTCTTAAATAATGCAGTAAAAGATGACGCATCGAGAGGTTCGGGCGGAAGATTCAGGAAAAAAATAAAAGGAACATTTGAGGACATAGGAGGATCTTTAGATCTTTAATGATAATCAAAAAAGGGTTTTTTAAAATAAAACTCAATTTATAATTAAACTATAGTTTCATAATCTTAAATTAAATAAGGAGAAATGCGCATGAAATTTGTTAGTAACAAAATTTATTTACAAGACTCACCAAAGACATTTGGGGATCTTTGTAAAGAAGCTTCATTAAAGAATGAAGAAATGACTAAGGTAGCTCAGGCTGAAATTGCTGAAGCACCAGTAGTTGAACCAGTGGTCGAATCAACAGACTCTGGAGATCAAGGTGTTCCAGAAGAGCTTATGGATGCACTTAGCGAGCTAAAAGACGCTGAATCATCAGAAATTCTTGCCAGCGATACTGATCCGTTAAAGGTTGCTTCTATTGATTCCAATGACGACGGAACAGTAACTGTTAGCTTTGATAAGAGCGCGGGAATAGAAGAACTTCTAGCTGAACTTGAGGAAGATGAAGGCGGAGAACCTGCAGAGGAAGAGTGTCTAGAGTGCTCCGATGGCGAAGAAGAAATAATCGAAGAGGCATGTGCTTATGCTAATGATTATGGAAAATTTGTTAAGGTCGCAAACCTTACAGATAGTCAAAAAGATTATTTTAAATCTTATTGGGCTTCAGTTTGGCCAGAAGGGTATATTGACTCTCTTCTTATAGATCAATAAAAAACAGTAGGAGTTTTTATGTCTTTTTTACCTGTTGGACGTAGGCGTCCAATGCAATCTCAAGTGTTTAAAACTGCTCAGGATGATTTTAATTTACCTGAGTTAGATTCTGATTATATGTCTGGAGTAAATATTCCAGTAGATTTTTCTAATCAGCCACAAGATGTTAGCAATGAAGCTAGTATCGATGAGGAAGATTTAAAGTCATCTATCTTTCAAAGTCTTGAAGATATAGGGCTGTCGCCTAGAGTTATAAGAGAGAAGCATGATAGTATTTTTAGCCAAACTCTTAAAAGTGATGGAAGTCTGTCTGGATTTTTCCTTATTCCAACATTTACGGCAGAGGGAAAGATATCTATTAAGAAAGCAACAGATATGGCAAATAGCATTTCAACTAAATACTCTTTAGAGTGGCAAATAGAAGAGGTCAACAATAACTATAAGGTTAAATTTGATACGATGAAACAGGAATCAGCTCCAGAGAGTTCATTTGACCAATTGGGTGGTAAGACACCAAAAACAGCAAGTGTTCTTTCTGAGTTGCTTGAAGAGAGAAAAAATTTATTATATAACAAATTAAGGAATCTACAATAATGCTTTTTAGAAATCAAGATCAACATAATAGCTCTATTTTTGGAGATGCTTTAGAACGTATTGCATCTGAATTGGATACAGCAAAAATGGATTTATCAAATACTCCAAAACAAAATTTGGATCCAAACGATTTTATAGGTAATAAAAACTCAATTATACCATCAACCTCTGAAGATTCTATAAATGCAAAGACATCATCAAGTCACATGGGGACATCTAGGTCTGCTTTGATGTTTGATAAGGACATATATAATTCAATATCAGAGGATTCACGAGAAAAAACAGCACGATTAAAAGGTGAGGATAACTTTTCTCGCAAGGAAGCTCAAGACTCATTTGAATTACTTAATAAGCCATCTGAAGAGGAAGAAGGTATTCTTATTCAAAAGAGCTCTTCATCACTGGTTTCTACTTCGGCAGATGAAGATAGTAGTGGATTAGTCCCCGGTCATGAAAATAGTATTTTTGATAGTGAGGCATTTGAGAGATTAAATATTCATAGCGCAGAGTTAAAAAAAGATGTGCAGAAGGAAGCTAATTCAAGTCCAATATCAAAACAAATCACATCTAGCGATATAGTTGATGGTTTGTATTCAAAGTTAGAGTCTAATGAGGTAGATAGATCTACTTTTACCGAAAAAACATTAGACAATTTATACAATCTAATAAAAAACAATGAGGGATAAAATGACATTTAATCTATCTAAACATTCTCAACTAGAAACACTAGACGCTCCAATGCCTGAACCAGCATTGGATAGCATGGAGTTTGAAGTAGGGGAAGAAACCTTAATGAGAGACGAGGATAATGTAGAAAAGATAAAAGATCATGCCCACTTAAGGGATACTTTGCTTTCTATGACCGTTGAATCAGCAAATGATGCTTTCGTGTCAAAAGTTGAAGACAACTCAGTTGTTGATGAAGAAAGTGGCTCTATAGTAAATCCAAAACAAACAATAAAAGATGGGATTCAGAGATTCTTTTCTCCTGGATTAACCCCAGAAGATCAATTAGATATATCTGATAGTATATTTGATTCACTCCCACTTTCATTTAAGAGTGAAGAATATTCTCAGCCAACAATGACGGGAAACGAAACAGAAGTAGTCGCAAGTATCGTTTCAGATACAGATCTTCTTATTTCCAAGATCGCATCGAGTTTGTCTAAGTTGAAGTCAAATGATAATAATCAGGTTTTTAACCTATCAAAAACAGCTCAAGCTCATGCTTTTCAACATAATATGTTTCTTTATGGTCCAGAACAAACCAGAATCTCTCCTTTTACTGGAGATATTCAATCTGGATTGCATTTAATTGAACAAAATAAAGGTTTTGGTCTTAAAATTGATGATATTTTAGATATTGATTTTGAAGCTATTTGGAGAGGTAATATTATGGATAAATATTCTCGTCCATATAAAAACGAAAAAGGAGAATGGGTTGGTGGGTACATTAACAAGAGATTTGAAGTTAACCAATGGGTCCCTGAGGGAAACAATCTTCAAATAGCACCCAACCGAAGAGGTAGACCATATATGCCAGAATATGGAAATTATGAAGCAAGATTTGAGGCGGCAAGGGGTCAGAAAGATAGACTAAGCGACCCTCTAGAGATAGGTGAAATAAAACTTTCTTCTAGTAACAGGGTTTTTAACCTCTCAAAAAAAAAAGATAGCTGAAAAAACGGCTTCAAACCTGGTTCCCAAATTAGATATCTTTAGACCTGACCCTCAAGATGGTTCAGCGAATATGTATAAAAACATGGCAAAAACCTGCCCTGTTTGTCATTCTATGTGTTCTGCGGATTCTTTAAAAAATAATAATAAGTGTCACAATTGTTCTGCAGATCTTTCTGGCGTAAAAATAGAGTTAGTAACTGGAAAATCCCCGAAAAAGTAGAATAGGTAGTAGTATAGAATGGCAAAAGAGTCTAATAAAAAACAAAGCAATATAAAAGAGTCATCATCACAAGGCTCAATAAAGACTGGTGCACCAGTATCTATATCTATTGGGAATGAGTATGCAAATAGTGCTTCCATTCATATGCCATTAACTAAGGCGGCTCAATTTATGGGAGGATCTCCATCGACTGTTTTTACACAGCCTATGTTCTTTTCCCCATTGCACACTCCTCAGTCTTGGCAGATAGCAAGTAAAAGAAAAGAAGTTTATCAATGGTCTAGGTTCTATTATGAAAATGAGCCAAAAGCTGCTGCAGGTATAGATTTTTATTGCTTTGACCCAACAACTCCCATATTAATGGCTAATGGATCACAGAGATCTATTAGTTCTATTGACGAGGGTGATGCTGTTAGATCTCATGACGGAACTGTTGGGATAGTAGATAAGGTTCATAAAAAGTATACAGAAGAGAATTTATATTATATAAATATATCTGGAGTTAATAATGGATCACTTAAAGCAACAGGGGGGCATAGTGTTCTCGTGTCTCGTGATGAAGATATACGATGGATGGATGTCTGTGACTTGCAAAAAGGCGATTATTTATTAACTCCTTGTAATTACGAGGCTGCATATGGGCAATCTGAAAAATTTTCCATATCAGAAGATATGGCATGGTTATTGGGCATTTATGCTGCAGAGGGGTGTGGGATTCCATATGACCATGTTAGTAAGAGGGGAAAAAAGACGTCTAGATATCGCGGTGTATATTTTACACTACATAGGGATGAAGTTGACCTGGCTATTAAGATAAAAAATTTGGTTGATAAGATGTATCCAAATCTTAGTATAACGTTCAATCAATTAGAAGACAAGAAAGTACTACGCGTAGCCGTCTATGGAAAAGAGATATCAGACGATTTAATGGGGCTTTGTCCTGGGACGTCTAGCGATGATGGGTCGAAGAGAATTATTTCGTCCGTAATGAAGTCTAAGAATAGTATTTTGTTCCATTTATTATCTGGTTTTCTTGAAGGGGATGGGTGTTTTAATAAAAACAATGGGTTCCAGGGTGTTGGTGTGACAAAGACCTTATGTGAACAAATGTGTAATTTATGTGACAGACTTGGGATTGAACACTCATTTACCAGTACTAGGATAAGTAGAGAGAACAGGCAAACGTGCTATAATATTCGGATATCTAGGCGGGCATGTAGCGTATTCGAGGATGTTAATAACAAACACTACACAGCTACTGTTGACGAGTCTAAGATTCGCAATACTCCATATTTTGCAAATGGAAAGTATATTTATAGAAAAATAATATCCATTAAACAAAAGCAATATCAAGGGGATGTGTATGACTTAACTGTTAAGGGGTCTCATACTTATATTGCAAACAGGGTCTCTGTTCATAATTCAGGATTTCCTATGAATGGATTCAAGGTAGAATGCAAAGATAGGAAGGTTCAAATATATTTTGAGGATGTAGTTAAGAGTTTAAATCTGGATTATTGGTTTAAGAAGATAAGTCACGAATATTTCTTGTTAGGCGACGTTTTTGTGTTTACTGAAATTGAGTGCCCAATTTGCGGTGGAGGTGGAATAAATCCATCTGATGGTTCTCAATGTAATCACCCCGATGGATCTATAAAAAAGATATTAATCTTAAATCCAGATTTTATAGAAGTTCAGAGTAATCAATTGGCGGACGATCCAGTTGTAAGTCTTATACCAGATGATGATTTAAAAAGAATTATAGCATCTAGAAAGCCAGTTGAGATTTATGAAAGAATACCAGACAATATAAAAGAGTTAGTTGCTGCAGGAAGACCTATTCCACTTTCTTCAAGATGTGTTAGTCACTTAAAACACAAAGGGTCTCCATATGGAACATACGGAGAATCTTTACTTAGACGATTGTTTATGGTTATCGCATATAAGACAAAGCTAATGACTGCAAATTGGATAATGGCTGAAAGGCATGTTTTACCAATACGTATTGCGAAAGTTGGCGAAACTGCGCGTCCAGCAAGTGGCGATGATATTGCAGATGTTCAAGAGCAGTTGGCTGCAGTGGCAAATGATCCAAACCTAACTATAGTAACACATCATGCTTTTGATTTAGATTTTGTTGGCGCAACGGGCAGAATACATAATATAGCTCCAGACCTTGAATATGTAGGGAAGGAAATGCTTGATGGGCTCATGCTTAATCAATCATTATTAAATGGAGAAATGCAATCTTACAGTGGAGCCGCCGTTGGTGTTGAAACTATGATTAGGAGATTGGAATCGTGGAGGCAGGAACTTTCACACTGGGCAGAGATAAATATATTCTTACCAATAGCTCAAATGCAGGGATTTATTGATGCTGAAAAAACAGAAATACTTGGCAAGCCACAGTATCTTTATCCTAAAATAAAATGGAACGATCTAAGGTTAAGGGACAATTCAAACCATTTACAGCAAATACAACAACTTCATGATAAGGGTGTTGTTTCTACTCAAAAATTATGTGAAGAATATGACTTAGATTATGATTTAGAGATTAAGAGAATAAGAGAAGAACAGGTAATGTCAGGTAAAGGTGGCATGATTTCAGGTGCAGCAGGTGCAGTCGGTGGACTTGATGGAGATATGGGCATGGGCATGGGTATGGATATGGGAATGTCGGGAGGAGCACCTTCACTTCCAGGTGGAGATATGGGCGGGGGTATGGATGTAGATATGCCAGCTATGCCCGGAGGAGATATGGGTGGTGGCATGGATATGGGTGGCAGCATGGGCGGAGGTATGGACGGCATGGCGGCGTCGTCTTTCGATGACAAAATATACAAAAAAGGCAAAGCTCCAAAGAAAGAAGAAGTTAAGGTCTCTGCTGACGTTAAAGCTCCTATTTTTCTAACAAAGCCCGAACAAAAATTATATAATATTATAGTATCTATGAGGTTGCCATATAAGGTTTATGCGCAGTTTAAGCAGTTCTCTCCAGGGAATAGTCAACCGTATTTGTTAGATTTTGCTATTCCAGAAATAGGTATAAATTTTGAGGCGGATGGGGCAAGATGGCATTCTGACATAGAATCTGTAACTAGAGATAGAAAAAGAGATTTAAAATTAGCATCTCTAGGTTGGCGAGTCGTAAGAGTAAAAGAAGATGCACTTAACAATAAAGCGGACTTAGTCCAACAGGTTGTAAAAAATAATATAGAAGAGGCAATTCACGAGAGGCAGGAATTACTTAAAAAATCTGATAATAACAATGAAAGTCTATTAAAGTTCAGCTCTAGTGAGAAGGACTTTAATGACTATTTCATAGTGAAACCGGTTATTATAGATAATGATAAAAATATCAGCTAAAAGAATTAAAGATCGAGGAATAAGGTGGGAAGAGTCTTATACAGAAAGGACTAAGCCACTTCATGATCGATATTTTGAAAAAATAGGTCCTGGCTCATATTATAGGTGGGAAGGTCATGATTATACTACTGACTCAGACTATTACATAGTTGTATCCCCTGCAAAGACCAAGGACGAAAAAAAGAGATTTTTTGCTGGTATTAAAAAGCTTCCACCAATTCATAAGAGAGATATTGCCAAGGTATATAGTCCATACGGGGAATATTTTACTTCAATAAAAAGTGCTTTAAGTTTTGTAAATGAAAGATATGGAGTTTTTTTCCCTAAGGGGCAAGCTGCATATACGATTAATCATTTACAGGGCATTAAAATTCCAAGACACGTAAAAGGATAATAAATTATGTCTTTCAAAAAATATTCTAAAACGATTGACGCATCAAACATCCAGCCACTTAATATTCCAACTGGATCAGAATGTGATATGTATTCATTCGATGAATTTAAAAAGATTGCATCTATGGTAAAGTCCGCTCCAACCGATTTGGGTGGATTTGACATTGAATCTGCAAAAAATAAAAACCCAGATCACTTGTTTGTAAAGGTATTTGCAATAAGAGAAGATGAAGTAAATGATAATGGAGACTTATTTAGTGCAGATATTCTTAAGGAATCAGCTCATACATTTATCGGCGTTCCAGTATTTGTTAATCATCAGAATGATGACATAGAAAAGGCGAGAGGGAAAGTTGTTCATGCTTGGTATGATGCAGATAAGGGTGGTATTTATACTATTAATATGGTTGACAAAGTTGCTTATCCAAAACTTGCAAGAGGTATTGAGGAAGGATATATAACTGGAAGTTCGATGGGGGCAAAAGTTGGTTATTCCATATGTAGCGTATGCCATAATAAAGCAGCAAATCCAACTGATTTTTGTTCACATATAAAAGAAAGAAAAAATAAGTTATTTAGTGGAGATATTAAGTGCGCATTTCATGGAAATAATAATTCAACTAATGACGAATGTCCATTGTGCAAGAAAGCTCACGATAAAGAAAAAAACTTAACCCACGATAAACAAAAGGTATTTGAATATAATTACGATGTTAATTTTATAGAAGATAGTTTTGTTGTAAATCCAGCATGTCACGATTGTTTGGTGTGCGACATTCTTAATACAGATGAGGTTGAGGCTAAAATAGCCAAGATAAGAAGCAATGTTGATTCTTTAGTTAAGGCTGCTTCTGTGATGGACTCTGAAGAAAATAAATGTGATGGTACATGTTTGTTAAATAAAGAGGCTGGAGTTAAGGAGATTGGACATCTTAACGAGGCAATGAATTTGATGGAGAGAGTTGCAAGGTCTTTAATGGCTCAAAAAGATAAGGTTTCAATGGAATATGTATCCGATATAGTCAAAACATTGGCAAATATACAGTCAACATCAGACGAGTTAATAGAGATGGGATATGCAGCTTTAAGTAGTCCAAATGAGAATCAAATAGCATATGGAACAACATCTGCAGCATCGCCTATTGATAAGGATAGAATAGGTCAATCCATGGACCCAAGTGCAATTGCAGGAGGGCAACCCCCTCAAGATCAGCCCCCTCAGCCACAATATTCTGTTGGAGATTCCTCTCAAGTAGAGTTTGGTGACGATGTTGGGGTTGTTACTAAACCAACTTTTATTAAGTCAACTTCCGAAAATAAGAAGGATTTATTAGAAAAAACGGCAAGGATTAAACAATACATATTAAATATAAATAAAAAAGCAAAAGAAATTAATAATTCATTAGGAGTAAATGGAAAAAAAGTGTCAGAAAAAGATTTAACTGAAACTTATATAGCCCAAGAGGGTGATAACTCTGTCGTCATTGGAGGAGACTCTAATGGGGAAGTTTTTGTTTCGTATTATAAAGGTGATAACTTACTAAAGTTTGAGTCGGTCAATAGTTTAGACGATGATATGAAACAGGCTATAGGTAATGACATAAAGGCTGCTGCGAATACCTTTTTGCAACAGTTTTTAAATAAAACATCAACAACTAAAAACGAGGAGATTGTTGTGAGCGAGAATATTAAAAATGCACAGACACCAGATGATGGCAAAGAAGTCACATCTCAGGTGGTAACCGAAGGTCAGTTTGAAGATACTGATCTTACTTATCATTCAAGAACGAATGATTCTCCAGAAACCATTCAAGAGAGTGATGACAGGTTGGGTGGTTCTTTTAGTTCAGATGTAAATAGTGGCACTCCAGCAGTGCGCACAGATTCATCTGAGACTATTACTGAGGATCAACTTACAAGTCCAGGAGGATATCTTGCTCGTTGGGACGATTTCCCAGAAGTTATTACAGAAGCACAGTGGGATGATATGAGTCGTGCTGTTTCGCAGAAACTTCCGTCTGATTGGACAGAAGTGAACGGTGAAAGTCAACTTAATATGTTAAGAAATGATCACAGATGGGGTGATCCTGAAGTGATAACAGAATCACAATTGGGAGATCAGGGTGGAGCAACTTCTCGCTTTGCAAGCTTTGATACACCTCAATCTCTGATGAAGGCAGCATCTAATGCTGTTTCTGATGCAATTACTAAATATCATTTGTCTCCAAGACAAATTAAGTCAGCAATGACCTCAATGAACGAAACTCCTCATAGTCAATTGAAGTCAACATACCTCACTCTTATTAATGCCGCTCCATCAATTAGAGAAGCAAGAGATGAGGAGCTCGCACGCATCAGTTATTTTAACAAGAAAGCAAGCAAATCAACCTCATTCAGCTCTGTTGATGGAGTTATTTCAGCAATTGCAGACAATGTCAAATGTGCCAATGTAGATAAGATAATAAAAGCATTTAACATTATAGTTAACGATGATAATATGTTGGCTCATGTTGAGAACGACGCATTCTCTGCAGAAAAGACAATGGAAGTTAATGCTTCCTTAAACCTTGGGGATGATCTTAAGGTTGCCTTCTATGAAGGTCGAAGATCAGACGATGGGATGTATAAAATATGCGCCTCCCTTAATGAAGACATTAGTGCTGATACGTCAGACAAAAATAACTTTATTGATGAAGTTATGAGTTTTTCACAAGATATGGTTCGTAAGAACTTTGGAGATATTGAAGTTACAGCTATGTCAATTGATGTAGATGAAGAAAATGGAATTGTAGAGTGTATTTGCAAGGACAATTCAATGCTTTCAGGCGAAGAAAAAACGGCATATGACAATTACATGAGTGTTAAAACTGCAAAAGAGGAATCAGATAGTCAAGAAAAGAAGGCATCAGATGAATCAAAGGCAATAAGTCGAGATGCAGTTATTGATGCTCTTAAGAAAGAATCTCAGCTAATGGGTGGACAAATGCCTGCGGGACTTAATCCAGAGGGTATGGGGGCGGGAATGCCGATGCCAGGTGGAGATATGGGTGCTCCAGAAGGTATGCCGGGAGCAGAAGCATTTAGTATGGACACTCCCCCAGCTTCGCTTGGTATGCCAGGTGAAGAAGAAGCTGCAATGGACGAAGAATTCGATGGCAAACCTAAACCTCCAGGTGCTATTTGCTTAATCTGTGGAAACAACGATTGTGATGTTTCTGGCGGAAAATCAAAGTCAAACGTATCTGGTTTAAATTACACAATTAAGGTTATTCCAGACTCAAGTCTATTAGACAGCATTGCTGATGGGACCATAGATGAGAGTGATATGGGTGGTGACGAAGAAGATGCAACTGGAATGGGTGTTGAAATGCCTATGCCAGGTCTTCCTGTTGCTGCAATGACAAAATTAACTCCAGATGTTGTTGAAAAATATGCATCAGTTAATCCTATTGGGTCAATATCTCCTATATCAGGAACAACAAATACAGTAAAGCTTGATAACACAACATGGCAATGCTTAGATAGCAATCAAACTTACAACGTAAAGGTTGCTGCTGCTACAGATGACCCAAGTGGAATATATGTTCAATGGGAATGGATTCCATCTGTTAAGGAAGCATCTTGCAGTTCATGCAAGAGAGCTAGAAACAGCGTTGAAGGAGCATTAAAAAGACTTGGGATATCAAGAAATGACTTTGACTCAATGGATCTCGAATCAAAAGGTAAAGCTCTAGATGCTATTCATGCTCACGGATTGATTGATCATCAAAAAGAAGCAAGTACAGAAAACTTGTTAGACAATTTTAAGGTTGCTTATACAGTTCATGGTGACTTCCCAATGGAATCATGTTTAGATAAAATTAGTAGAAAATTTGGAGAAAATGCTCTTGCACTTTCTGGTCCATGTGAAGGTAAGAATCTTCCAGAGTGTGTATGTAAGTCTCTTTCTGGAGTAAGAACATATAACTCAAATCTTGCAGTGAAAGTTGCAGAGGTTTGGTCAGAAAAAGAAGCATCGATTGAATGTGTAGAAGACTTCATTAGAATGGGTCACGATCTAGACAAATCAGCTTCAATTTGCGATATGCTCAAATCAGCATATAGATCTGATGAAGAAGCGTTTGCAAATGAGCTTTCTAAAGTGTCAATGGATGATAATGATGGTGAATACTTCGAAGATACAGAGGAATTAGATCCATTTGATTCTTCTGAAGATGAACCTCAAGGCGAGGATCTTTCAGGTGAAGATGCTCTTGAGCAAATTAGAGAAATACTTGAGAACCTTTCTGATGAAGATTTAGATCTTGATGAAGACGGGTCAGATATCTCAGACTTGTCTGACGATGAAGATCTTGACCTTGACGGTGAAGAGATGGAGTCAGAAGGTGATGAGGAAACATCTCTTGTAGAAGTTGAAGAGGAAGACCTTGAGGAAGACCTTGAGGAAGACCTTGAGGAAGACCTTGAGGAAGACCTTGAGGAAGACCTTGAGGAAGACCTTGAGCTTGA